>JAFGJX010000125.1 GCA_016928865.1 Spirochaetota bacterium | reverse complement strand
TACTGCTACCCGATCATTTTTGGTGGGTACGAGTCGGTTCAACTCAGGTGGAACCTGTTTATAATAAGGAACATTGCACTCGCGTCAATTGGACTATTTCTGTTTATATACTTTTTTATCATATTTCTGAACAGGAAGAATGAGCGTTATTATCTAAATTTTTCCATGTTGGCACTTTCACTCGGTGCATGGATAGTGGGGTATGAGGGCGTTATATTTTTCCTGATCGATAGTCAGATGGCGTATGTTATATCGACATATATCGGGTCGATAGTCGCATCGCTGTCTTATGTCAGCTTTATCGCTCATTTTTTTAATATTTCGAAAAGGGAAAGGGCTGTTTCCTGTGCTTTAACGATCCTGCTTCTTGCGCTGATACCTGCGATCCTTCTGGAGATGGCGATGCGCGGGAATATTTATTATTACCAGAAATATCTGTATAATCTGTTTATGGTTATCGTGGTCTTTGTTGTGACGTTCTGCATGTATATCTGTGTCCTGGCGGTAAAAAAGAGGCAACCCTATGCCAGAAGGATACTCCTGGGGGTGTCGGTGTACACCGCCTCATTTATGCTGAGCATCCCGATCTTTTTCAGCATTTTTACCACGGTGCCTTTCTTGATAATCGGTTTTTTTATTATGACCGTCATCTTCGCCACCGTGCTCGCTTCCCGCTTCGCGCAGGTGCACAATGACCTTGAAAGCCTGAACATCAGCCTCACGGAAATAAACCATGAGAAGGACATGGCAATCGAGAACCTGAATATTTACAAGTATATCGTGTCTGAATCGCGTGACCACATGGCGTTCGTCGATGCCGAAGGCAGGTTTGTCGAGGCCAATAATGCACTGTTGAAGGCATATGACAGGGTTCGTGCGGAGGTCGTGAACCGGACGGTAGGCAGTATTTTCGGCGAAGACGAGTATGAGACCGCGATGAAGGAATATTTCGACGCGTGCTTTTCCGGAGAGCAGATGATATTCGAACGATGGCAGGATTTTCCCCTGGCGGGCAGGCGCTATATGATAACCTCGCTGCTTCCCTACATGGTCGGATCGGAACAGAAGACCGGTATCGTTTATTATTCGATGGATATCACTGACAGAATCATGTTTGAGCAGGAGCTGGTCAAGATATCGGAAAACGAGAGAAACGCGATTGGCATCGAGCTGCATGACAACCTGGCGCAAAAGCTGTTCGGAATAGCGTTAAAAAGCAGCGTCCTGGCCGGCGATGTCATCGGCGGCCAGCAGAGGGCCGCGCTGGAGATAGAAGGATTGATCAATGAGGCGATTGCCTATGTGCGGAATATGGCCAAGAGCCTTACCAGGATAGATTTTATCGATGGCGGTTTTGTGTCGCTGCTGAACGAATTGAAAGGGCTCATGGAGCAAAGATATCAGGTGACCCTGTCTGTCGATGTTGACTGCGACATTGATATGATCAACCGGATCTATTATTCGCAGATATATTACATCATGCAGGAGGCGGTTATGAATTCCGTCAAGCATTCCGGCGCAAACGTGATACATGTGAGGGTGCATCGATCCGGAGACGATATCCGCATGGTAATCAAGGATGACGGAGTGGGAATTCCCGACAGCGCCGACCGGGGGCGGGGCATCGGATTGAAAATCATGAAGTACCGAGCGCGTATGATCGGTTCTTCTATAAGCATACAGCGGGGGGCTGAAGGCGGCACGGAGGTTGTGTGCACAATACCCGCGTAATACGGCGCCTGACGCAATGCAGGAGATACAGGAGGAAGTCGCATGTCTGGACTGAAGAATAAGCTGCGGATCTACATCGTTGACGATCACCGGATCGTTCTTGACGGACTGGAATCCCTCCTGAACCGGGAGGAGGACATGACGGTCTGCGGCGTCTCCGAGGACGCGGCGGAAGCGATTGCAAATTTTGACAAATTGAATCCCGACGTCGCGATTATCGACATAGGATTGCGCAAAAGCATCAACGGAATAGAGCTCACCAGGGCGATACACGCGCGGTATCCCGACATCAAGTGCCTGGTCCTGTCGCAGAGCGACGAGGAGATTTATTCCGAGAGGGCGATCAGGGCCGGCGCCCTCGGGTATGTCATGAAATCGGAGGCTACCAAGACCCTTGTATCCGCGATACGGCACATCATGGGGGGCGGAATCTACCTGAGCGAGAACATGAAATCGAAGATATTGATGGACGTTTTGCACAACCGACCGGGCAAGACGGGCCCGCTCGACATGTTGAGCGACAGGGAGCTGGAAATATTCATGCTCATGGGCGAGGGCTATAAGGCGTCCGATATAGCGAAAAAGCTGCAGGTGAGCGTCAAAACGATCGACACCCACCGGTTCCACATCAAGGAAAAATTCAATCTGCGAAGCGTGTCCGACGTCATGAAATACGCGATAGAGTGGTCAAAATCCAATTGAGCAGCCGGCGCGCGCGGCAGGCGCGCTGATCACGTCGCGACTGAGATGCGGGCCGTCTTACCCATAAAGCTTGTTCAGCATCTCCGCGTATTTTTTCACCACCTCGCCGCGGACCACCTTGAGAGTCTGGGTGAGCATGCCGTTTTCAAGGGTGAAGTCCTGGTCGGTTATGATGTATTTTTTCGGGATTTCGTAACCGGCAAATGATTTCCTGAGATGGTCGTTGACCTCCCTGGTAAGGAAATCCCTGAACTCCTCGTCCCGGATGATCTCCGCTGCGGGTCTGTCCGCCCACTTCGCCGTCCGGCTGTCTTTTTTGATTGTTTCAAAATCGGGAATTATGATCCCAACATTGTATTCCTTGCCGTCGCCGTACACGAAGGCGTTGGCCACGTGCGGCACAAGCTTCATGTCAATTTCAAGGGATTCAGGGTGCACGTACTTGCCGTTGGACAGCTTGTACTCGTCCTTGAACCGGCCGGTAACGTAGAGGTTTCCCTCCTCGTCGAAGCGGCCCAGGTCTCCGGTCCTGATCCCCGGGAAGCCGTTCCAGGTGTCGGACAGCATGATGGCCGCTGTCTGCTCCGGTTTTTTGAGATAGCCCATCATCACGTGGGCGCCATACACCAGTATCTCCCCGTCGGGGGAATCAGCGCCGGTCCTGGACTTGTCGATCTTAACGTGCATGTCCATCACCGGTTTGCCCACGCTTCCGATCTTGTTGCCGTACATGGGCGAGTTCATGGTGATTGCCGGAGATGTTTCCGACAGGCCGTAGCAGTCGTAAATGTCGATGCCGACGTCTTTAAAGAAGAGGGCTATGTCAAGGTTCATTACCGCGCTTGCGGTGAGCGAGCCCTTGAGCCTGCCGCCGAGGCGGGCGCGGATCTTCGAAAATACCAGCCTGTCCAGGATCTTGAGCTTGAGCGTCTTTTTGCCGTCCCTGCATCGGGCCGCTTCGGCGCAGGCCGCGTCGAAGAGCTTCTTTTTGACGCCGCCCTCTTCAGCCATCATCATCTGGATTCCGTTATAAATCTTGTTGAACACGCGCGGGACGCTCATCAGGTGCGTCGGCCTGACCGCCAGGAAGTCGGTGGTCAGGGTTTCCAGCGAACCCATAATGCCTATGGACCCGCCGAACTGGAGGAAGTTGTGCAGCTCGGCGCTGATCGCGTATGAATGGGCCCAGGGGAGTATGGAGAGGGCGATGCAGGTCTCGTTCAGCTCGGGATAAATGCGGTATCCTGACTGGGAGCAATGGGTCAGGTTGCCGTGGTTGAGGACCACTCCCTTGGGATCGCCGGTGGTGCCGGAGGTGTATATAATTACCGCCACCTCGCTCCAGTGCGGCTTGTATGATGGGATCGTCCTGGCGGCGCCGGATTTTTCCAGTGACGACAGGGATTTCTCTCCCTCTCCGTACACGACGAACGTGTCGTTGAGATCATCGCAGTCACCTGTCAACGGCGTTATCTTTTTGAGTATGGCCGCGTCCCGCACGAACAGGAATTTAACTTCGCTTTCCTTGATCATGTAGTGCCACTTCTTTTCCAGCTCCTTTTCATACATGGGGATGAAGCGGCCCCCCAGACCGTGCGTCGCGTTTTCTATGACAAACCATTCAACTGAATTGCTCAGGATGACCCCCACGGTCTCTCCTTTTTTAAGGCCGAGCGCATGCAAGGCGCCGCGCAGGTTGTCAATCCGGCGCGCGAGCTCCCGGTAGGTAGTCCATACGTATTCCCCGGTCGCAGGGTCTTTCTGGCCGATGGCGGGGCGATCCCCCCATTTTACCACGCTCTCTTCGAAAAGGTCGACCAGGTTTCTCGGCGGGTAATAGTACTTATCCAGCTGTTCTATCTGCTCTTTGGTGAATTGTATCATAACTTCCTCCCCGCTTAAATTTTGCTGCCGGTCAGACAGGTGATGGTCTTTGAGCATATCCTCTAACAGTTTCCGGAAAAACTCCTTACACTGATGCCTCGAAAAATGGCGGTACTTCCTGTACCGCATTAGCAGTTTGCTGTTTTTCAGCAAAGTGCTAGTATATAATATAGTTCCAGTAGCCTGAAATTGCTATAACCGCTATCTGTTAAAAATAGTATCACTGGAATGATTACAATGCCCACGTATATTTATATATGATAGCACATTTTTCTTGGTTTGTTAATATTTATTTATGAAAAAAAATTTGGTTGTTGAATAAATAATACAATTTGTAATTTATGTTTATTTTTTATAAAGAGATAGTGGTGTCAGAGTAAATTATTGGTGCAGTCATTGGCATTAGCATGGGTGTCAGAGCAAAGTCTGGTGTCAGAGTAAATAATTTGACAGGGCAAATACAGGTGGCGTAATTACTACAATGAAGATAAGCACGGAAAAATCGGCTTTTGATCGGCAATTTGCAGTACGATACCGACTCCCCAGGCCGATATCCCGCTCATATGAATCCGCACTATACGCACGTGATGAAGCGGAAATCATCAATAAAATTGAATGGTGCGCCGGCACGGCCGTCCGGTTCGTTGCCGCCCTCAGGCAAGCCCTGTATCTCTCCGGTGACCCGGGCGCGCAGGTGGGCGCTCCCGGGGTCCGCGATTTCAAGCAGGAAACCTCTTCGGGCGCATTCAGTCCCCTTGCCGCCATGCAGAGTCCTGTTCGCCTCCTGCAGCATGCGGGCGCCTATTCCGGCGCTGTGGACCGCAGCGACAGGGCTTCGCTACTCTCCTCGCTGGAGCCGCTGTCCTTTCTCACCCGCTACCGGATCGCCTGCGTGGAGCGCGAGGGCGTCAGGGTGCTGCTGGGCCCGCGCATGGAATATCTCATCTGGGCGGAGGACCGGATGAGAGAGGTCGGAGAGGGAACGCCTCTGCTGGTGGACACGGAGACCGGGGAGTATCTCACGCTCCGCCCGCTCGCGCTATGGCGCAGAAGGCCCTCCCGGCCCCTGGGGAGCCTCCTGGTGCTGCGTTCGGTCCGCGGTGACGCTGGCCGGTATGTGGAGGACGGCGTGCCGGGGTCTCCGGCGGAAGAGATCCCCCTGGAGGGCCGCCCGCGCACCGGGAGGTTCGACCCGGGCAGCGGGATCATGAAGGGCATCCGGGATCCCGGGACCCGGTATCCTGACGGCCTGGAGTCGGGCGATTACGCGGTTGAGGGCGTTATATGGAAGGGAAGCATGTCCGATATATATCTTGCCTGGAATAGCTCCAGAAATGCGCCGATTGTCCTGAAGACCTATGAGCGCCGCGGAAGCGGCTTCGATGAGAACTACTGGCATTTTATCAACGAGGAGAAGTACGCGCGCGAACCCGGGCATCCGGGTGTCGTGAAGCCGTCACGCGTTACGCAGGAGGGGCTCGGGCTGGTCTATGAGCAGGATTTCATCGGTGGGGGATCTCTCGGCGATGTCCTGGAGGATCGCGGTGTGATGCCACTGGAGCAGGCGAATGCCGTGGGTGTACAGCTGCTCCATATACTGGATGATATTCACGCAAAGGGGATCGCGCATAACGACATCAAGCCGGATAATATTCTTTTTGATACTGATGGAGGTCCCAGAATTATTGATTTTGGGATCGCCCGGAGCTTTATCGGCGACCGGAACGAGGCGGGCGGCGGCGTGAGGGTCGGGACAGAGGGATACATCGCGCCGGAGCTCATGGCGGGCGGGGCCCCCTCGGCCCGGAGCGATCTCTATTCCTTCGGGGTGGTGTTCGCCCAAATGCTCTGCGGCCGGATGGTGCGGTCGCACGAGGAGCTCGCAGCCGGCCGCATGGCCCCCGTGGGCTATCTCGGATTTTTTATGCGGTGCCTTGCGGAAAATCCCGCGGAGCGGTTCGCGTCGGCCCGCGCGGCGGCGGAAGCCCTTGCGGGAATCGTGCCGGTCCAGGAGCGTGCGATAACGCTGGACATCGAGGGGACCCTGGTGACCGATTACGGCGGCCGGCACCCGAGACCCGGCCTGTTTGGGTTCATCGAATTCTGTCTTGCCGCCTTTGACAGGATATTCATCTATACATCACTCTCGAGGCGGGAAGCGGAAGAGGTCCTTGCATCCCTGCATGAGCGGAAGGCAGTGCCTGGCGCCTTCATGGAGCGGTGCGAGTATGTCGACTGGCCCCGGGGGGCCGACGGCACGGTGAAAGACCTCCGTCGCTGCGGCGTGCCGATAGAATACAATGCGATCGTTGACGATATGGGGGTAATGATTCCCGATGACCAGCGGCACCGGTGGGTACCGGTCCCCGATTACAGCGTTGCCGGCGCGCCGGACAGCGGTTTCTTTATCGCGCTGGCCGATATCCGCCGTAAATTTGCACTGCCGTGATGCCAGGGGATTTTTTCCGAAAGACCCTTGACAGGATGCGGCGGCGAAGAGCATGGTATTGATAGTAACATTCAGCGCGGGAAGGCCCCGGGTCCCCGTGCCCGCCGGGGAGCATCGGCGCCGCCGCACTCCCGGGTGCGACCCGCCTGCGGGAGATTGCCGGTGGCTATAATTGTTCTTCTGTTGCTGTTATGCATCTCGTTCACGGCCCACATCTTCTATCTCATCGCATATGTAAGATCACATAACGAGCATTATTTGCGCCGCTTCCTCGATACCACGGTCGTCAATGTCGTTACCGCCGGGCTGTGCATCGTCTTGGCGATCTTCAGGCCGGCGAAAATCGACGAGATTGACGGTTCGGTTCTCGTCTGGCTCATGTCCGGCGCCCTGATGACGGCCATCATGCTTCTGCAGGCTTCGATCTTTGCGCGGGTGCGGCGCCGGGCGAAATTACCGGAGTATTATCACTACAATTATTTCGGGAAAAAGGTCCTCAAGCCGTCAGTGCTTGGCGCGTACGAGCTCCTGTTCTTTTTTCTCTCGCTCCCCTTTTTTCTCATAGCAGGCGCGTACTTTATCGCGCGGGCCATTAAGCTTTTTCTATAAGCGGCGCCCGTTCTGTTTACCTGCACACTGGCCCGATAGTGTACAGGCTGCATGCCACGAGCAAACATATGAGATACCCGGACCAGATTTAAATTCTCTCTTGACAGATGTCGCGGGTATTGTATTAAAAATTCAAAACACATTCGACAGGGGAAAAAATACGCCAATGAATAAGTACATCTGCGCACTCGTCCTATTTCTTCTTCCCATAAAAGTTCTCGGTATTGAAACGATCAACACCAGGGACAATTTTAACAGCTATCCTGTTTTTCAATCGGCGGAATACATTGAGGATAAAAACGGGGATATGTCGTTTGGCGAGGTGCGGAAAGCCGGCGGGTGGAAAGAAACAGCGGCCGCATCGGTCAATTTCGGATTCACCGGATCGGTATACTGGTTTCGTTTCGCCATAGATAATGACGGGTATTCGAGACCGGCGTTGTTCCTTGAACTCGATTATCCCGTGCTTGATTACGCTGATCTCTATTCACCTGACGGGACCGGCGGATACACGAAGAAGAGCTCCGGGGACCTTCTGTCTTTTTCGCTGCGCGAAGTGAAGGACAGGAATATCCTGTTCAGGATCGGGCACCCGAAAGGACGGGGCGTCTACTATTTGCGCGTCCAGACGTCCAGCTCTGTCAACTTTTCCATGATGCTTCTTTCAGTAGACGCATATATTGAGAACCTCAAAAAGGAATTGCCCGTCTTCTGGGCCTATTATGGGATTATGTTTGTGCTGTTTGTCTATAATCTGATGATTCTCATTTTGACGCGCGACAGAAGTTATTTTTTTTACATTTTTTTCATTCTCACCTGGGCGCTATTCCAGTTCACGCTTAACGGTTTTGCGTTCCAGCACCTCTGGCCTGAATGGACCTGGTGGGCGAACAAGTGCCTCCCCCTGTTTATTTCGCTCATTGTTGTGGCATGCGGGATGATGGTCCGCACCTTTATGCAGACCAGAAAAAGATATCCCGTTTCAGACAAGATCGCCATTGGCGTCATGATTGTCCCCGGCATTATCCTGTCCGCCGCCGCCTTGATCGTCCCCTACAAGTTTGGAATAATGGGCGCGACAGCCTTTGCTCTGATCGGCTCAACGACCATGATCATCATGGCAACGGTGCTTGTGGCGCGCGGTTCGCGTGACGCCATGTTTTTTCTTTTCAGCTGGCTCTTCATGCTGGTGGGGATAATTTTATACACCCTGAAGACGTTCGGCGTCCTGGCCCCGGGCTTCATGACCAACTGGAGCATTCAGATCGGTTCCACCGCGACGGCGATCCTTCTTTCGGGCGCGCTGGCGGAAAACATAAACGTGATGCGCAGTAAGGTCGTCACCCTCAATGAGAATCTCGCGAAGAGCGAGTCGATCGCCAGGGACCGGGCCGTCGATCTCGAGCAGGTGGTGACAACGGTCAAAGGCATGTCTGATAAAATGCTCGGGGTGAGCGGCGACCTGGCCGCCATCAGCGATAAATTCTCCCGGATGGCCGGAGACCAGGAAAAGACAAGCGCGGAAATGTCGGCGGACTTCAATCTGCTGAATAATGAATACGAGCGGCTCCACGCCTCGATCATCAACCAGCGCGAGGAGGGGGTGAGGACCCGGGAGCTTTCGGGCGGCCTTCAGAAGTCGCAGGAATCGATCACGCGGGCAAGCCAGGCGGTGGCGGAGAGCATATCTCTCATTTCAAAATCCAATAATGAGACCGAAACCACGATGAGAAACCTGCTCGATAAAATGAACGTAATAAATGAGGGGGGGGAATCCATCGGTCAGTTCATGAGCATGATCGACGATATAACCGACCGGATCAATCTCCTATCCCTCAACGCGGCCATCGAGGCCGCGCGCGCCGGCGAGCACGGACGCGGTTTCGCGGTGGTCGCGGATGAGATCGGCAAGCTCGCCCTTGCCACCTCGGGCAATTCGAAGCAGATATCGAGCCAGATAACCTCCATCACGCGGGATATCACCGAAGGCGCCGAGCTGATGAGCAACACCAAGAAACAGCTCGAACAGTCCTTCGGCATCATCACGACCATAACGAACCGCACCGAGGAGGTCAAAAACCTCGTGTTCGGCCAGGACGACGCGGTCAACCGGATTGTCGCGCAGGCGGGGCTCATGGATGAGCTGGCGAAAGACATCGAGAGCGCGACGGATCGCCAGAGCATGACGGTCGGATCCGCGCTCAATACGATAAGCCTGCTGGCCGAGATGGCCAGGGACGTGTCAGTGGCCAACGGCAGGATCATGGAGCTGACCGCGGTCGTGAAAGAGAAGTCAAGCCAGATGAGCAATGTCATCCGTCAGGTAAAATAACGCCCCGTCCGCGCAGGCGGCCGCAATGCCTGTCGCGAACGAGGCAGGGTGAAAGTCCGCGTGAGTACCGTCTGCTATGTAAAGAGCGGCTGCGTCGACATGGCGAACGCCATGTCACCGTCGATCCTCATCGCGCCCGACATGAAGAGGTTGACCGGGTTGGTCTCCTTTCTGGTCAGCGCGATGGAGTCCGCGGTCCTCATCTTGAATACCGCCTTTGGTTCCATCGCATTGTTGAAGATCGTTTCGATCGAGAGAACGCTCCCGTCGTCGTTGGTCAGCTCGGCGACGAAGCTGCCCTTGATGTTTCTTAATACATTGTACTTGCTCCTGTTCAGGTCGCTCTGGATCCCGAGAAACATGTCGAGACTGTTGGTCTTGATCATCTTCTCAATGGATTCCCGGTCGATTTTTACCCTGACCATAGGGGCGTCGATGTCCGCCTCGCGGATGTCGAACTCGGTTCCGTTTTTTACCAGGTAGCTGTATGTATCGCCTGAAACCTCGACCACGAGAGAAAACTCCGTCCCGTCAAGTTCCTTTGACGCCCCCGAGGATAGAATCGCTTCCCTGGCGATTTCAGGGCTCACTTTCAGCAGCAGGTCCCTGACGCTGGTGTCAGCTGGTATCTCTTTCATATCATGCTCCTTCCTTTTGAATTGATAATAGACTTGTTGCGAAACTGCGTCTCGCGCGTGACGGGAAGACCCGGCGGAGAGCTTTACAGTGGCTTCGCCCCCATGACCCCCCTTTAAAAATTCAGTATTGCAACAAATCTAATGATGATACGACTATATCGAATGAGTATCATTTTTTGAGGATAATGTCGTTCGTTATTATAATCCTGAACGAAAATAATTTATGACGTGACATTTTTGCCGTGGCGATGCGGAGAGGAGTGCGGCGGGATTGGGGATGCCTGGCGGGCTTTCCGGTTATCGCGCGTGCCGGATGGGCGCTTCAAACGCTCCTCGCGGTATTCGGTCGGGGTTTTTCCCGTGCATTCCTTGAATATGACGTTGAAAGACGTTTTAGAGCCAAAGCCGACGTGAAAGCCGATGGTGAGGACGTTTTGCCCGTTGTTCTGCGAGAGCAGCTCTTTTGCCTCTTCGACCCGGTACCCGTTTATGAAGCTTCTGAAGTCTACGTGGAGCTTCTTGTTCAGGTACATCGAGAGCTGGTGGGGAGTTATGGAGAGCTCGTCCGCGACCGATTTCATGCTTATCTCGAAATTCCTGTAGTACCGGTCCTGCTCCATAAGGGCTTTCAGCCGCTCGCGGATCATGTCCGTGTCGATTCCTTTCAGCACCGATTTCCGGTACTGGGCCAGGCGGATCTCCCTGCCCATGAACCTGAAAAAATCGTGATACCTGACCAGGGCGAAGATGAACAGCAGAGTGTTGCCGCACAGCAGGACGGCGCCCGCCGCGCTGAGGCATATCCGGCCGAGGAGGAACCCGCCGTACAGCGCGGCCGGTGCGAGCGCCAGGCCCCCGGTGACAACGAAGAGCGACCTGACCACGGGCCTGATGGACGCGCTGTTTCGCACCGTGTATTCGATTTTCAACAGAGCGGAAAGGTACGCTGCAATGACGATGATCGCGCCGGAAAAGAGAGCGTGGACAAGCGGGTCATGGTCCGCGTAGAAGAAGTTCTCCTGCATGATGGCCGCCCGGGCCGTGCTCCGGGTCAGGTAATAGGGCGCGGCGACGAGTGCGGCCAGGGCCGCGGGCGCGCAATGGAGCAGGTCCCCGCGTTTGCGCGGCGCGTTGATCAGGGCGCGGTAATAGAGATATGCGAGAGGAGTGGCCAGGTACGCGGCGATGGTGAAGAATATCAGCCCGATCATGAACAGAGCCGCGGGCAGCGCGGCCGTCGCTCCCGTGAAAAAGAGCCCGAACGACGCCTCCAGGTAGCAGAGACAGAGCATGAGAAGGGCGAGGATGAAGTTTGAGGCATCGGCCTGCTTGACTATCAGCTGCTCGGCCGCCTTATACCCGGCGATAACGGCGCACGCAAGGATGAAATATCCGGCGATGATTATTGAGAATTCCATTCCGGTCATAGTGAATCCTTCCTGTTCGACCTCACCCATATTTTCATTTCATCCGCCTGCCTGATGAGCTCATCCCTGAAGTCGGGGTGCGCGATGCCGATCAGCTTTTCCGCGCGTTCCCAGGTCGAGCAGCCCTTGAGCTGGACGATGCCGTATTCCGTGGCCACGTACTGCACGATGGAGCGCGGCACGGTGATGATCGAGCCCGGGGACATGGATGGCACGATGCGCGAATGCACGGCGCCCGCGCTGTCGGTGCGGGTCGAGCTGAGGGAGATGATCCCTTTCCCGCCCCGTGACTGGAAGGCGCCGAAGATGAAATCGAGCTGGCCTCCCGTGCCCGATATCTGCCTGGTGCCGGCCGATTCGGAGCATACCTGGCTGAAGAGGTCGATCTCCAGCGCGTTGTTGATGGCCACCACCTTCGGGTTGAACGCGATGATCCGCGGGTCGTTGACGTAGTTGACCGGGTATGAGGCGCAGGTCGGGTTCATGTGAATGAAATCGTAGAGCTTGCGCGTCCCGAGCGCGAAGGTGTAGGCCATCTTGAACCGGTCAACCGACTTGTTCCTGCCCGTGATGCGGCCGGATTCATACAGGTCGACGCATGAGTCGACCAGCATCTCCGTATGGATCCCCAGGTCTTTCAGGTCGCTCTCCGCGATGAGCCGGCCGATGGTGTTCGGGAGCCCTCCGATGCCGAGCTGGAGCGTTGCCCCGTCCTCGATCTCCCGCATGATGTGGCCGGCAATCTCCCGGTCGGCGCCGCGCGGCTCGGCCGGCGGGATCTCCACCAGGGGGCCGTTCCGGCCCTCGGCCACGTGGTCCACCTCCGAGATGTGGATCGACTCGTAGTTGCCCCCGAGGCAGTAGGGGACGTTCTCATTTGTCTCGACGATGATGGTCTTCGATTTCGACAGGTGCGCCCCGGTAACAGAGTTAGCCAGCCCGAAGTTGAAGTACCCGTTCTTGTCCATCGGCGCGGCCGTGATAATCGACACGTCTATGTCGAGGTACTTGCGGCAGATGCGCGGACCCTGGTGATAGGTGATGGGGATGTAGTTGCAGAGGTTCTTCTCGTGCAGGGTGCGCGACACCTTGCCGAAATGCCAGTCGTTCAGGACCACGTGGCGCCGCTCCGGGTCCATCATCACCGGACGGGGCGGGCGCGTGAAGCTGACGCTGCGGATGTCCACGTTTTCGAGCTCATGGATCCGCTCTCCCAGGGCCTCGTCGACCGCTTCGGGAAAGAGGGCGAACTCGCCGTAAAATATCCGGTTGCCCGACTTGACGGCTCTGGCCGCTTCACGCGGCGTTACCGTCTTTTTCTTCAATTCGTCGATGAGTCGCCGGGGGGTCGTGTGCATGAGGGGCCTCCGTGAGGATCTGGATACATGGTAGCATGGTATCTGTGAGGATTTTTGTCAAGCCTTCTGGCAGGGGCGCGGCCGGATGAATTTATATCTTGACGCAGCCGGCGCGCGCATTCTACAAGATAGGTATTCCGCATCACAGGACAGGAAGCGCGTATGGACAACACAACCACGATCGAACAGCTGAAACGAGAAGTCATCCAGTTCAGGGACCTGCGAAACTGGAAGCAGTTCCATGATATCAAGAACCTGTCCATGGGCATGTCCGTGGAGGCAGCGGAGCTGCAGGAGCTCTTTCTCTGGAAGACGTCCGCTGAAATAGACGCGATGCTCGCGTCGCAGAAAGACCGGAAACGGATCGAAGAGGAGTGCGCGGACGTGTTCGTGTTTCTCCTCTATCTGGCGGAGGCAGCCGGACTGGACCTGTCAGCGGCCGTCCGGGACAAGCTGGTGATCAACGGGCGTAAATATCCGGTCGAGAAAAGCTACAACAGCAGCAAAAAATACACCGAATTATAGGCACTCGTGATTCCCTGGCAGCAGGCATGTGTGATGCGCGCAGGGATTTCAGGAATCCGGCATCATTGACGCCGGGATTTTTACCGCCACGACCATGCCTTTCGCGCATACCGTGCCGCTGACCGAAAGGTCGGTCTCTATTACCGCCTTGCGCTCATGCATCTCTGTCACGCGCGAGCGGAGCTCAACCGGGCCCTCGATGGGAGTTGGCTTCAGGTAATCCACGTGCAGGGATGCGGTCACGAACCTGAGGGGAGGATCGGTGTCCATGCCGCGTTCTTCGCGCCGGTACGCGGCTGCCGCGGCCGTGGCCGTGCTGTGGCAGTCAATGACTGACGCGATGAAGCCTCCATAGACAAAGCCCTTCATCCCTATATGGTATGGCTCGGGCTTCACGGTGCAGACGCTCTCATCACCCTCCCAGAAGCTCTTTATTTTCAGACCGCGTTCGTTGAGGCGGCCGCAGCCATAGCAGTGGCTGAACATGTCAGGGTAACAGTCCTGGAAGGCTTTTCTGTCCATATCGGCTCCTCGCTTGCTGATCGGTGCGGCCCCGGGGCCGCCGGGATCGTTATATGATGTGGTCCGCTCGGAGTCCAGCGAATTATCTGTTTATGACAGGCGAATGCAGACTTCATAAGCGACATGGTTAAAAAATTCTTGATTATAGTCAGATTGATAGTATTTTAATACTATTGTGCGGACGCTCTGAATGTGTGCCGGGCATCTCATCCTGTCTCCGTATCTGATCGACTGTCTGGAACCATAACCTGATACTTCACCCGGGCGCGTCTGTTGCAAGATGATTGAATTATTAGATTTGTCCCAATACCAGATATTCAATGGGGGTCTTCCCGGCCGGCGAGAGACGCAGTTTCGCTATAAATCTATTTGATAAAGTTTTTATTTTTCAGAATATTTTTACTGGAAGGTGTGCGAATGGGAAAAAGCGACGCAGTCAACAGGTATTTTCTCGGAGCCTATTCAGGGAGTTCTTTCATTGCCCAGCAGAAGGCCAAGGTTTTCATGTGGTTTGAGTTCACGGCGCTCTTCCTCGTTGTTCTTGCGATGAGCGTGACGAATATCGTGACTCCCCATGCCGCGGGCACCGTCTACAATATGACAATGGGTGTGATAGCCGTGTCTCTCGCGGTCTGCATGCTGATCTTGAAAAAAGGCCTGTACAAACTTGCGTCGAACATCGGCGTGGCCATACCCTTCGCGCTGATCGTCCTGCAGGCCTACCGCGTGCCGACCGGTACGGGAAAGTTTATCTATCTCCTCTATATCATCATGTTTATTGTCATGATTACCCTGTTCGGGGACAGGATTTCGCTCCTGGTCGGCACCGCCTTGGTCCTCGCGGCAGGCGCGTTTACCGTGCTGACGTCGGGCGGGCTCATTCCCCCTGACAAGATCTGGTCTACGATCATTAATTTTTCGATTGCAGCCCTTTTTATCTTCGCCCTCTGTTTCCTCTTCCTGTCTATCGTCAGGGCGAACGTCAGGGAGATGGACAAGAAAAACGCGGCGATTCGGGACCAGCTGGAAAAGATACATCTTATCGTGGCGAAAGGCTCCGATGTTTCATCTCAATTAAAGCTGATCTCGGAAGACATCTCGAACGGCGCGGCTTCATTCACCGATAATGCCCAGGCACAGGCGTCGAGCATCGAGGAGATAACATCGACCACGGAAGAGATCGCGGCCAGCTCGGAATCATCATCGGCCATGGCGTTGACACAGCAGCGGCGGACCGGGGACTTCATCAGCAATCTCAGGATCATGTTTGATCTGGTGAGCGAGAGCGCAAAGAAGCTGGACGAGGCGATGAACATCAAGGAGGACCTCAATGCTCGAATCGGCCAATCGGAGAATGAGGTCGGCACGTGCCGAAACTCCATGGAGCGGGCCCTGGTGTCCAGCGCCAGGGTTTTCGAGGCCACAACGCTCATCAACGACATCTCCGATCAGATAAACCTCCTATCCCTCAATGCCTCGATTGAAGCGGCGCGGGCGGGAGAGTACGGCAAGGGCTTTGCGGTGGTTGCGGAGGAGATCGGCAAGCTTGCGGAAAAGACACAGGTGAACGCGAAGGAGATAACGAGGCTGGTGGGCGATACCAACACCGAGCTCAAGGTGACCAGCGACTCCCTGGAAAATGTCGCGGACGCGTCAAAGGGTATCGCGCAGATCGCGGAGCGTTTCAGTGGCATCATTGCGGATGTGAACGGCCTGTCGGAAAAGGACCTCAGGATGAACCGGCAGATGCAGGTGAACGCAGAAGAGGTTCTGGGCGGGTCGGCCGAGCTGAAGAACTCCATGGAGGAGTTGAAGGTCGCCATCAATGAGATAACAAAATCTCTGTCGATAATCAACGAATCAACGCAACAGCTGGCTTCGGGCTCGGAGGAACTTTCGGGCACCGCGAACGGCCTCGTGAGGTCGGCCGATGACCTGAACGCCATTCTGGGAAGCAGGTAATGCGCCGGCGCGCGATGGGTGCTAGTACTTGAACGGGTCCGTGTAGGTGAGCCCGTTCCCCTCGGGGCGCTCGAGCCCGCGGTAGTCCTTTTCGTAGGCCGCAAGAAACTTCTTCGCCTTTTGAAAGGTGAGATACAGGTCGTTGTCCTTTCCCCGCTTGCCCTTGTGGAACTCGAACCCGTATTTTTTAAGATATAGATCTTTGATCAGCCTGTCGTCCGTCCGGGCGGTAAGGTCAACGGCTACATCCTCCTGTCGGGCCTTGGGGTGCATGTCGATCGCATAGCAGCATGCCTGCGCAATGGTTGCCCTGCCCACGCCCCGCACGCGGTAAAACGTTTCGTCCTTGCAGTATGCCCCGAGGTACGGCAGCCTGATGCCGTCCGGGTAGTTCAGACGCAGCGAGATAAAATAATCGATGTAGATTCCGGAGCGGGGATTGGTAACGGTGAAGCGGTAGTTGAAGATATTGTAGCCGAGTACCAGCGGCGTCCTGCCGTGCGATATCAGGATCGCGTGTGAAACGAAATGATTTTTCTTCAAAAAATCGATCGCGCCAAGGCGCCGGTCTTCCGGGTCGCAGTGTATGCCATACCTGCTGTAATAGAATTCCTGCAGCGCCTGTTGGCCGCGGTCGTCAATGGCGTTGAAGAGACGCTCCTCCATGCGGTGCAGCGCTATAATGCGGCCGGCGATCAGCTTCCCGTTGATGTAAAGCGGGGCCCAGTTCGCCTTGATGCTGAACTGCAGGGCTGAGATGATGTCGCTCGTCGCTGTCATGTGCATGGTCATGAGAGCCCTTCTTCCCGAAGCGGATCGCGCGGGGCAGGGTTCTGCTACTATGATCTATTGGATCCGGATATTGTTATCATGCCGGTCTCCTGTCGTCAAGGCAGTTACCGTTTTTTGCTTCCCCGGCGCAGATTTTTTTGCGATTGCTCACGTGGCGGGATCACAGGCGAGTAAGAAATATCTCTTGACCGCCATACTCTTCGCGCACGTAGTATTGAAGGGATGGCCGCGGCCATCATGCATTTGAAAGGAATATGGTATGCCTGCAATAACCTCGAAAACGCTGCGCGGCATCGGGATTGCATTCCGTGCCCTCCGATACCGGAACTACCGGCTGTTCTTCATCGGCCAGGGCCTTTCCCTTACGGGCACCTGGATGCAGTCGGTTGCGGTGAGCTGGCTCGTCTACCGGCTTACCCAGTCGGAGTTTATCCTGGGCATGGTCGCATTCGCGGGACAGGTCCCCGTCCTTCTTATATCGCCGTTTGCCGGCGTCCTCGGAGACCGCCTGGACCGGAGAAGGATCCTGGTCACGGTGCAGGTCCTGGCGATGGCGCAGGCGTTTACGCTGGCCGCGTTGACCATGGGCGGCGTTATACGGATCTGGCATATTGTATGCCTCGCCTCCCTTCTCGGCGTTGCCATGGCCGTGGAGATGCCGACGCGGCAGGCCTTCGTCGTTCAGCTGATCGAAGACAGGGCGGACCTGGGCAATGCCATCGCCCTGAACTCCGGCATCTTTAACAGCTCGCGCCTTATCGGCCCGGCCATAGCCGGCATCGTGGTGTCGCTGGCCGGGGAAGGCATCTGCTTCGCGCTCAACGGCGTGAGCTATTTCGCCGTGCTGGCCGCGCTCCTGATGATGCGGATGCCGTCGCGGCCGTCGGCGCCGCGGCCGGGGCTCTTTTCGGAGCTGAAGGAAGGCCTCTCCTATGCATTCGGCTTTCGGCCGATACGCGATCTTATCGCCACTGTTGCCACCATCAGTCTGGTCGCCATGTCCTTTCCGGTGCTTCTGCCGATCTTTGCAGGCCGGGTGCTCGGCGGCGGGGCCCACACCTATGGCTTCCTTGTCGCCGCGACCGGCGCGGGGGCGCTGCTCGGAGTGGCGTTTCTTGCCATGCGCAGGAGCGTGCTCGGTCTGGGGCGCATCATCAGGGCCGCGATTTTAATTTTTGGAGCAGGAATGGTTGCCTTCTCATTTTCCCGATCGGCCCTCCTGTCGACCGGCATCCTGGTGGTGGTCGGCTTTGGTATGATCGCCACCCTGGCCTCGTGCAACACCATGGTGCAGACGCTTGTCGACGAGGACAAGCGGAGCAGGGTCATGAGCCTCTACGTCATGGCGGTCATGGGGACCGCACCGCTCGGGAGTGTCCTGGCGGGCAGCGTTTCATCGGCAATCGGAGCGCCATACACGGTGCGCATCGGCGGGGTAATATGCATACTCGCCGGGATTGTGTTTGCCCTGCGGTTGCCCTCCTTCAGGAAGAGTGTGCGGCCTATATACCAAAAGATGGGCATTATCCGTGAGGTTGCGGTTGGCATGCAGGCGGCGGACGACCTGCCCGGGCCGCCGGAATGATGGGGTCAGAGTAACATGATGACAGATAGTTATCGGTATCGGTACAGTGGTCTGTAGCGGGGTCAGAGCAAAATCTTCCCGATAGTTATCGGTTGTCTCTCGGGGTCAGAGTAAAACAATAGAAAAACAAGTGTCAGAGCAGGATGGTAGCGTATAGTTATCGGTACCAATTACTACAGAAAATGAACACTAGTATGATATTGTATAAATATAAAAAATATCATAAAATTAATGTAATTCAAAAATTGGACCAAAATATTAATTGCCAAAAACATACCCGCATATGACATAATAAACCGGATGGCGCAAAATGTGTGGTTATGGAATCAGGGATCCTCTGCCCTCATCGATTTCATATTCACCCTGCCTTCCCTCTTTTCTGTAACATCAAAAATATGGGGTGTGATTATGAAAGCATTTGCAAAAATCTGCTTGTCAACAATTTTGATCGCCTGTTTTTCACTGACAATTACTTCATGTAAGCAAACATCAAAAACTATATTCATTCCCCTGCCGGGAAGCAGCGGCGGAGGACCGGGCGGCGGTGATGTGTCCGCGACCGCGGTGGTTATCAATGGCGCCACTGAAGCCTCAAATTCTTATTCCTCGTACTATGTTGCGTTCAACAATGCAGGCCAGGGAATGGCGATCTGGACTTCCGATTCCGGTTATAAGAATCATGTGGTGTACGCGCTGTATGATCCCGCGACGGGCGTATGGTCCGCTCCCCGGGAATTCATTGAATATGCCGATAGCTTCAGGGTGGCCAGCAACGGCACGGGGTTCATGGTTATATTCGGCAATAATGCAAAAATATACGTGAGGCAATGGAGCGGCGGGTCATTCGGCGCAGTGGTAAACATATCCGGAGACGGCACCGGCAGCTATAACCCGATCGTGGCCTCAAACGGCTCCGGCTATTGCGCGGTATGGTATCAGTATGACACGGACCGCTACAACATGTATGCCGCTGTCTACGGCGGCGCGTCGTGGAGTGACCCGGACCAGCTTGACAATACCAGCAATACTCCAGGTGCATACCAGATTACGACAAATGGCAGCGGATACTGTGTGACCTGGCGGGAGGATGGCGCACCGTACCGGCTGTTCGCCAGCGTGTATGCCGGCTCGTCATGGACAACGGGTGCGGTAGTGGACAACGGCTCCTATCCGAATAATTACAGCGTCGCCGGAAATGCGTCGCGGTATATCATCGTGTTCGAAGATTCATCAAACCAGGTCTATGCGAACATATACAATGCCGGCTGGGGGGGCGCGTCCCTGATTAGCGGCGGCAGCACGGCCCAGATGCCGAGCATCGCCTCGAACGGAACGACCCTCTGCTGCGTCTGGCACGAGCATGACGGCTCAAAATATTCAATTTACGCGAGCATGTACGATAACACTCTCGGCTGGAGTACGGCTGAAGCTATCGATAACGCAACATATGAATCCCTCTATCCCAAGGTGGCTTCCAGCGGCACCGGCTACTGCGCGGTGTGGCAGCAGTCCGACGGCACATCGACGAAGATATACGCCAACCGGTATGCGGCCTCCTGGCAGGGGCCGGAGCTTCTGAACCCGGACAATACCGAGAGCTCGTATAACCCCTATATTTATGCTAACAGCACGGGATACCTGGCGCACTGGAACGAATATGTGTCAGGCAATGGCCGCATTGGATCAAGCGTATACAATGGAACGGCCTGGTCCACCATGGCGCTTATCGATGCCGAGTATCATTCAAACCAGTACCTGCTCGCCTATCCCACTACCGACGGGTTCGGGTTCTCGTACAGCTATTACCGGCAGGAGGGAAACGGGCTGATGGCGAATGTGTACCGCAGCGGTGCGTGGACCGGCGCGGTTGACGTGGCGGGCGGCAATCTGCATGGCGCGTGCTATGTGTACAATATGCCGATTTTATACCGCGCGGGATCGGCCACGATCGCCGTGTGGGAGCAGTATGACAAGGCCGACTACGGCTCCTACAAACTCTATGCCAGCGTAAAAACCGGCTCAACCTGGAGCGCTCCGGTGCTTATCGGCACCTATGTCTACGGCTATTACGCGGCGTCAAACGGTACGGACGTGTGCGTAGTCTGGACCACGTATGACCAGGCGAGGAGCCGAAGCAAGCTCATGGGCGTGATCTATAGCGGCGGCGCGTGGGGGACCGAAACGCTGCTGGATACTGATGTTGACAGCCATTCTTCAAGCTATGCCCGGGTGGCGGCCAACGCCTCATCCAATGACTTTTGCGTGACCTGGGTCCAGTATGACGGCTCGGCAAACTACCTCTATTCGAATTTTCACTCCTCGTCCGGATGGGGCGCGCCCACGGGCCGGATCGATACCGGGACCGGGAGTCCTGATAGTGTGTATATTCTGGCCGGAGACTCGAACTATTGCGTTATATACAATCAGGATTCCCGTACACAGGGCGTGGTCTATGATGGAGCATGGTCGTCTCCCGCGGAGCTTGATCCGGGCAACCAGTTCTATCCGGACAGGTACACGATGGCCGCGAGCGGCGACCAGTTCGCGGTCGCTTTTTCCAGGTCATCCGATGTTTATGTCAATGTGCATGACGGTTCGTCATGGTCTGGAATTGAGTGCCTTGACATGAATCAATCTAGCGGCGCGTACAGCCCGTCAGTTGCGGGAGATGGCAACGGCGGGTTCTGCATCGCGTGGTACGAATATGTGGTCAATGCCGAGATCATGACGCGTGTCTATGACGGATCCGCCTGGGGCGACGCGATGTCCGCCAGTTATTTTGACGAGTATCTCTATGCCAATCCATCATAC
>JAFGJX010000124.1 GCA_016928865.1 Spirochaetota bacterium | reverse complement strand
TCAGGGAAGCTATACTTTTTCATCTCGGCGGTCTCGATTTAATGCCGAAAGGTGTTACACTCAGCCACCATTAATCCGGTAGCGCCTAAAAAAAATGCGGATGGCTAATAGGGTCGGCGAGCTTACGCCTTGGAAGGAGCGCAGCGGTGCGCCACCGGAAGCGGAAGGGGAGGAGTGAATACATTACAGCCGCACACCGTTTTATCAGAAGCACTAAACGATATTCAGCAATACTGACAATACCTATTTTACTCTCCGTATGGATATAAAGAAGACCCGCGTTGTATTGATATCGATAGTATCCAACTCTCTGCTGATCGTTTTTAAAATTTCAGCAGGTATTTTCATGGGGTCGGTGGCGGTTATTTCCGAAGCCATCCACTCCGGTATTGATCTGCTTGCCGCCGTGGTGGCCTATATCGCTGTCCGCAAGGCGGACCAACCGGCCGACGATGACCACCCCTTCGGACACGGCAAGTTCGAAAACATATCCGGGTTTTTCGAGGCGCTGCTCATTTTCGGTGCGGCCGGGCTTATTATTTATGAGGCGGTCAAAAAGTTGTTTCATTCGTTCGACGTGGAAAATCTCGACTGGGGCGTGGGGGTTATGGCGGTTTCGGCAATGGTCAATTTTATCGTATCGCGCATATTGTTCTCCTCGGCGAAAAAGCACGGTTCCCTGGCCATTGAAGCAGACGCCATGCATCTGTGGACCGACGTTTTCACCTCCCTGGGCGTCATGCTCGGCCTCCTGCTTATCCGCCTTACCGGATGGGACATCCTCGACCCGGTCATCGCGATACTGGTGGCCGGTCTCATTCTCAAAGCGTCGCTCGATCTAACCATGCGGTCGATTGCCGACCTTGCCGATAAAAAGCTCCCTGATAATGAAATTGAAACGATCCATTCTATCATCGGCCGTTATCCTGATGTCATGGGATACCACAAACTCCGCACGCGAAAGAGCGGCAGCCGCCGGGAGATCGATATTCATATTAAAATCGACAAAAACACCACCATTGCACAGGCCCACGGACTCTGTTTCCGCATTGAAAATGCCATTAAATCCGAACTGCCGGGAGCCTATGTGACGATTCATGAGGAACCCGCACAAAGCGAACCGCCGGCGTAATTCCTTGATAATTGTTTTAAGGTTCTTACCATTGACACCGGACCTTCAAAACATTATTTTTTTGCCTGTTTAAAAATCGGCGCGGAACCATGGCAGAGCTTTTTTCCCTCAAATTCCCTTTCTCCTGCAACCTCATCAACATTTAGTCTCTCATGACAATGACGAGATCGCATAGCAACCCCCTTCGCAGAGAAGGGGGAGAGTCTTTATTTTTTTGTGCAGCAATGTTGAACCCGGAACAGAAACGCGCCATGAACCGAAGAGGAGATAATATTATATGGTAAAGGCGCCTGGTTTTGACAATAAAAAATACCTTTCCGAACAGACGGCCGCGATTTTCGAGCGCGTGCAGCGTTTTGACAACAAGCTCTACCTCGAATTCGGGGGCAAGATCCTTTTCGATCTTCACGCGGCGCGTGTTCTTCCCGGATTCGACCCCAACGTCAAGATGCGGCTTCTGCAGGAACTGCAGAAGAAATCCCCGATCAACGTGATACTGACCATCTATGCGGGAGATATCGAGCGGAAAAAAATGCGGGCCGATTTCGGCATCACCTACGACGCGGACGCGCTCAAGCAGATCGACGACTTTGCCGAATGGGGCATTACCATCGGTTCGGTGGTCATCACGCGTTACGAGGACCAGCCCGCAGCCAGCCTCTTCAGGAACAAACTGGAACGCCGCGGAATCCGGGTATACACCCACCGTAAGACCAGGGGATATCCGACCGGTGTCGAAACGATCGTGAGCGAGGAGGGGTATGGCGCGAACCCGCGCATCGAGACCTCGGCTCCGCTGGTCATTGTGACCGGCCCCGGGCCCAACAGCGGAAAACTCGCGACCTGCCTGTCCCAGCTCTACCATGATCACATAAAAGGCATCCGATCAGGATACGCCAAATTCGAGACCTTCCCGATATGGAACATACCGCTCAAGCACCCGGTCAACGTCGCGTACGAAGCGGCCACCGCCGACATCCGCGACTATAACTGCATAGACCACTTTCACCTCGAGGCCTACGGTGTCCAGTCCATTAATTACAACCGCGACATGGAGGTGTTTCCGGTGGTCCGCCGCATCCTGCAGAAGATAACCGGGGAAGAATCACTCTATAAATCACCGACCGATATGGGGGTCAACTGCGCCGGATCCGGTATTGTCAATGACGACACGGTGCGCGAGGCGGCCGGGCTGGAGGTAATCAGGCGTTTCTACCGGTATTCCTGTGAATATGCGATGGGACTTGTTGATAAAGAGACCGCGGAGCGCGTCTCCCTGCTTCTTAACGAGCTGGGGTTAAAGCTGGAGGACCGGCGGGTGGTAATACCGGCCCGCGAGGCCGCGGCGGCAGGGAAGACAAACAACAAGGGCAGCGAAGGGATCTTCTGCGGCGCCGCAATGGAGCTTCCCGACGGGACCATTGTGGCCGGACAGAATTCAGAGCTCATGCACGCCTCGTCGGCGCTGGTGCTCAACGCGGTCAAGCACCTGGCCGGCGTCCCTGACCGGATCCATCTTCTGCCGCCCAACATAACCCAATCGATATGTCATTTGAAAAAAGAGATACTGCGGGGGAAGAGGATAAGCCTTGACGTGGAAGAAACCCTCGTGGCGCTCAGCATAAGCGCTATCAGCAATCCGGTGGCGGCCGAAGCGATCGAACGGTTGAAAGAGCTGCGGGGGTGCGAGGTACACCTCACGCATATGCCCACGCCCGGCGACGAGGCGGGGTTCCGCAAACTCGGGGTCAATCTTACAAGTGAGCCTGAGTTTGCCACCAAATCGCTTTTTATTAATTGACATTTAGTATATTGGGGAGTTCCTTTTGCCGCGCGGCGGGTTCGACAGGAAAAACATCAACCAAACAGGAGATTTTCCATGGGCGGTTTTTTCGGCGTCGTTTCAAAAGGCGATTGCGTTCCGGACCTTTATTACGGGACCGACTACCACAGCCACCTCGGCACGCGGCGCGGCGGCATGGCGGTGCTGAACGGGAACGAATACAACCGCAGCATCCACGATATCACCAACGCTCAGTTCCGCAGCAAATTCGACAGCGACATTTCGAGCATGAACGGCCGTTCCGGCATCGGCGTGATAAGCGACTATGAGGACCAGCCGCTCATCATCGGCTCGCACCTCGGCACCTACGCGATAGTCACGGTGGGGGCGGTGCGGAACGCCGAAGCGCTCGCCAAACAGGCCTTCAAGACGAGAGCGGTCCATTTCTCGGAAATGAGCGGCAACGAGATCAATCCCACCGAAGTCATCGCAACCATAATAAATCAGGAGGAGTCGTTCGAAGCCGGCATCAGCCGCGCCCTGGAGATGGTCGAGGGCTCGTGTTCCATGCTTGTGCTTACGAAAAACGGCATCTACGCTGCGCGCGACCGCGACGGCCGGACACCGGTGGTCATCGGGAAAAAAGAGGGCGCGCACTGCATTACATTCGAATCGTGCGCATTTCCCAATCTGGATTATGAGGCGGTAAAAGAACTCGGGCCGGGCGAGATCGCTCTCGTTACCGGGAACGGGTTCGAGATAAAAAAGCCGGCAGGAAAAGAACTGCAGATATGCGCGTTCCTGTGGATATACTACGGGTATCCGGCGTCCTCATACGAGGGGGTGAACGTGGAGAGGTCGCGCTACGCGTGCGGCGCGGCGCTGGCGCGGGCGGACAAAGTGAAGCCAGACTTCGCCGCGGGCATACCGGATTCCGGCGTTGCCCACGCCATCGGCTACGCCATGGAGGCCGGCGTGCCCTATATGCGGCCGTTTGTCAAATATACCCCCACGTGGGCGCGCAGTTTCATGCCGCAGGTGCAGGCCGTGCGCGAGCTCGTGGCGCGCATGAAGCTCATCCCGGTGCGCGAGCTTACGCAGGGGCAGCGCATCCTGTTCTGCGACGATTCGGTGGTCCGCGGCACGCAGCTCCGCGACACCTTCCGGCGGGTGTTCGCCTACGGGGCGCGCGAGATACACCTGCGGCCCGCCTGCCCGCCGCTCCTTTACGGATGCAAATACCTGAATTTTTCCCGCTCGAAAACGGTGTTCGACCTCGCTGCGCGCACGGCGATAAAAGAACTGGAGGGGGACAACGAGCCGGACCTCGCCCGCTACTGCGATGCGGGGACTGATCAGTACGGCGCCATGGTAGATATCATAAAGAAAAAGATGGGGATCACGACGCTCCAGTACCAGAAACTTCCCGACATGGTCAAAGCCATCGGACTGCCCAAGGAGAAGCTCTGCACCTACTGCTGGGACGGGTGCGAAGGACCGTGCGCCGTGAAAAAGAAGCAGGTAAAGTAATGCTTCTACCGAGGCCAGGCAAGGACTGGGGTCGTTTCAAAAGTAGAGGTCGTGTCGCCGAAGCCGAGCTGGCCGGAGATGTTATATCCCATACCCCAGAGCGTACCGTCGGTCATAATAATCATGGTGTGAAAGAACCCGGCAGAAACCCCAGAAACCGAACTTTTAATGTATTCGAAGCTGGTTACTATATTCTGATGGCCGAGACCAAGTTGGTACATGTCATTCCAGCCGGTTCCTCTGAGCGTATTGTCGGTCTTGATAATCATGATGTGACCGATTCCTATCTCTAATTTTGAGACCCCTGTTGTAACCGGGATCGGCGGTCTTCTGGCGGCCATATCACCGACGCCAAGCTCGCCATAATTATTACGTCCGGCCCCCCAGAGCGTGTCGCTCCTGAGGAACAGGGTGGAATATTCTCCAGCCACAACCGCCTTTATAACCGCGCCTGTCGGGATTATCGTGGTCGGCACCAGACGAGGGAATGAATCGTTGAGTGAATCAGCGCGGCAGAGCTGGCCGTAGCGGTTGTTCCCGGTTCCAAGGAGTCTCCCGTCGTTTCTTATGATCATGGAATGTTGATAGCCTGCCGCGACAGCTTTCACTCCGGTCATTATATAGACAGGGCTTAACCGATTGGTGGTAGAGTTGTCGCCAAGCTGGCCATAGCTGTTCATCCCTGTTGCCCACAGTGTGCCGTCACTCTTAAGGATCATGGTATGGTAGGGTCCGGTAGAGACCGCTGAAACAGCACCACCACCTGGTATAATAATCTGTACCGGACTGTTTCTCGGGGCAGTGGTTCCGTCGCCCAGTTGGCCGTAAGAATTATCTCCGGTGGCCCAAAGAGAATTGTCTTTTTTCAGAATTATAGTGTAGAAATATCCTGCCGAAACCGCGGCAACGTCGCTCATGACCTGGACAGGGGTTCTCCGGTCTGTCGTATCGCCTGTCCCGAGCTGGCCATAGAAGTTATCCCCAAACGCCCAGAGCGTTCCATCGTACTTGAGAAACATGGTGTGCATGCCGCCGGCCGAGACCGTCATAGCCGCTTTATCTTGAGGGTTGTTCGGGGCCTGGCATCCGGCAAAAATCGCCCCGGCAATGGCTGCACTTATGATAATTAACCGGTTCATAGCTTTCCCCTGTTTGTGCAAAAAGGAGTTCTTGTTATAAAATATAAGTCAAAATATCAGAAAAAGTGATGATTATTTACAAAAAGAAACAGAATCCTGACGGTTTTTCTCCGTCAGCTGTTTGAAAAAAGCCCTGCCGCTAGCGCGGCCAGGAGAGGACCGGGGTAGCTTCAAAAACGGAAGAAGCATCGCCGAAGCCGAGCTGTCCGGAGGTGTTATACCCTGTGCCCCAGAGCGATCCGTCGGTTTTAATAATCATGGAGTGAAAGAAACCGACACAAGCCTTTGAAACCGAACTCATTATATATTCGAAACTGGTTACTATATTCTGATGGCCGAGGCCAAGATTGTACATATCATTGAACCCGGTTCCCCTGAGCGTTTGGTCGTTTTTTATAATAAGAGTATGCCCCGCAATATACCTAACCTCGGTTACCCCGGTTTGCACCACCAGCGGGGGTCTTCTGCTGACCTGATCACCGACGCCAAGCTCGCCATAATTATTACGTCCGGCCCCCCAGAGCGTGTCGCCC
>JAFGJX010000123.1 GCA_016928865.1 Spirochaetota bacterium | reverse complement strand
TCGGAGAGTGAGGGATTCGAACCCCCGGTGCCTTGCGGCACAACGGTTTTCAAGACCGCCTCCATCGACCACTCGGACAACTCTCCGAAAGCAAAAGTATTAAAGGGTGACTGGATGTCAAATAAAAAAGATGCTGCCGTGTCGCCTGTGTCTTAAATATCGAAATACATGCCGAATTTGAGGGTAATCTCGCCCGCAGCAGGGAGCGGGGTAAATCCGCTCCAGAATACAGACAGTTTCTCCCGCGCCAGCATGATGTCCAGAGAAAGGCACGGCTCGATGTAGAGATTTTTGTGAAATTTCCAGATATATCCGCCTTTGATTGAGATGAAAGGCCTTATCGAAGTGGCTGACTCGTTGAAATAGCGGTGTTTCACGCTGTCCTGCCATATGCCGAACCCGGCGCCGACCAGGAAGCCGTCGAAGTTTTTGCCAAAGGTGTACTCGAATGACAGTGCGAATGTGTTGATGTCGTTCTTGTGAAAATAGCGCGTCGCGACACAGTCGTCAGGAATCCGGAAATGCGCGATATCAAGAAGGATCCTGATATTGTTCACGCTGAACCATGGTTGAATCGACAGGCCGAATTCCCTGTCAACCGCGCTCAGCACTGTCGGGAACGGGTCGATATTCACGCCGAGGGCCATGCGGTGGCGCCGCGCCGTGGATTCGTCATACGCCGTCTCAGCTGACTGGCGTTCAATCACTTCGTAGGGAATATCCTGCTTCTGTTCCTCAGCGGCATGCGCGCCGGACCAGGGTGCGAGCACGAGGACCAGCATGATCGCGATGACGGGAGGAATGCGTTTCATGACAGCCGGCTTCCTGTATTGAACATGTATAATGCTGATTTCATGAACTCTGATCTACCATACGCCAGTATATCTCTATAATCTAAATTTTTCAACATATAAATATTCATCCGGCCCTGTTTCGGATCAGCCGGGGTACAGGGCTGAAAAGAGCGCGAGCATGAGGGGAATGCTCGCCAGGGAAAAGAGAAAGCTCGATACCATGAACTGGTTCACGATGTTTCGATCGCCGCCCTCGCGTTCGGTTATGATGGGGACGGCGGTCACGGGCGGGACGGCCGCCTGGAGCATGATGATGAAGGCGACGCCGTGGGGGGGACGCACGGCAATAATCACGCCCAGGACAACGAGCGGGAAGAGAAGGTTTTTCATCAGCACGAACTTGATGACCTCGGCGTATGCGGGCCTTCCCGTTCCCTTCATGTCAATGTAGATGTTCCCGCCCAGCACGAGCATGAGCAGGGGCACCGCCATGGCCCCAAGCATGCGGGCGCTTTCCACGATAAAGCGGGGGATGTGGGCGTCAGCGCCGGAAAGGCGCAGCAGCACGGCCAGAAGGGTTGAGACAAGAACGGGATTGAAGATCCTGGCAGGGTCGAGGCGCACGCCCTTGCTGAAAAAGAGCGGGGAGAAGCTGAAAAAGAACGCCGGGTAAAAGAGCAGGTAGAGAAAAAGCGCGACGATCAGGGGCGAGCCGGCGCCGTGGACCTCGGAGATGATCGCCAGGGGGAAGAACATCCCGTTCTGGAAGAGCAGGCTGGCTCTGAACTCCCTGCGGGTCGCGCGCGCTGACACGGCGGAGCAGAGGAAGGTCATCGCAGTGAAGAGCGCGGTCACGCCCACCCACCAGAGGGGAAGGCCCCACCAACCGGCGTTTTTTTCCGGGTGAAAATTCGTCAGTATGCTGGTAAACGTGAGGCAGGGCAGGGCAATGTTTATCGCGAGCGCTGAAAGCGAGCCGAGCACCGGGCCGGACATGACGCGCCTCGCGAGAAGCCAGTAGCCGAGAAATCCTATCGCCAGGAGCATGGCTACCGCGGAAAAGGTGGTGGTGAAGGTCTGCATGCGAAAATCCTATACCTGCGGCTTAATAGCACAAGCAGAATTTATCCCGCCTGACCGCCCGCGATGTCGTTTATTACCAGGCCCGCCAGGGTCAGGCCGAACACGCCGGTAACGTGGACGAGGGAGCCGCTGGTTCGCTTTTTTTTACCGCAACCTTCCGGGTCGATTCCACCGGTGACGGCAGATGCTTCAACGGACCCTCCGACAGGAAGCTCCTCGCTGTACACGCAGATGAAATCATTGGCGCAGTTCCGTTCGCGCAGGCGCCTCCGCACGGTCCGCGCCAGGGGACAGTTCCGGGTCTTCGACAGGAGTGCGACGCGGACCATCGTTGGATCGGTCTTCGCAGCAGCGCCCATGGACGAAAAGAGCATCACGCGTGCAGACAGAGCGTCCTCGATCAGGAGCACCTTGTCGTTGACGGAATCGATCGCGTCTATCACGTAATCATATGAGCCAAGGTCGTATCCGTGTCTGCTTGCTTCGCCATAGGCGTCGCTCCGGGCAGTGATCGAGGCTGAGGGATTGATGTCACGGAGCCGCGCCTCCATCTCCATGACCTTCGGCGCGCCTATGTTTTTCGCCGTGGCCTCGACCTGCCTGTTGATGTTGGTGGCACACACGACGTCCGGGTCCACGATGGTCAGGTCGGCGCACCCGGTGCGCACCAGGGCCTCCGCGCACCAGCTTCCCACGCCGCCCACGCCGAACAGGATGATCCGCGCTGTCCGGAGTTTCCCGAGCGCCGTCCCGCCGATCACCATGCGGGTGCGGTCGGTCATGGTTTCGTAAAAATTGTCCATTACTGCTTCCTCCCCACAGGGGACCTGTTTTTAGCATTGGTGTCAATGCAATTTTATGGAACGATGTAGCCGGTGCGGTCCGCAAGGAGCGACTCTTTCTCGTCAGGCCCTATCATCGCCTGGAGGCTGAATTTTCTGGTTTTGTGAAATTCCATTAATCAGCATTGTCCAGGTGAAACAATGAGCATTATGCGGATCTGCTCACGCTCAAATGAGCCCCCCGGCGGAAAAAGCGCCGCGCAGAGGCATGCAATTTAATTGTTTGACGCCGTGTATGGATTGTGGTAGACTATTCCCGTAACGGATGATTGATATGATTGAGAAAATCATCAAAAAAAAGAAAATTCAGCCGCATGATCCCGATGATGCCGGTTACTGGCTGACCAGGACCCCCGAGGAGCGGCTTTCCGCGGTTGAGATTATGCGCAGGGATCACTGGAAAAAAACCTATGCAGATGAATCAGGATTTCCTCGAGTTTATAAAGTTATTAAACATTCATAACGCTGAATATGTTGTCATCGGCGCGTACGCCCGCTCGTTTTACGGCCGGCCCCGGTACACCGGGGACATTGATTTTTTTATTTCTACCTCACGGGAAAATGCGGAACGCATGATGCGCGTTTTGAATGATTTCGGGTTCGGATCACTCGGCATTTCAATTGATGATTTCATGACCCCCGGACAGACCATACAACTCGGAGTGGAACCACGCAGAATTGACCTCCTGACCGGAATCTCTGGAGTTGAATTTCGCGACGCCTGGAAAAACAGGGAATCAATTGTGATTGATGGCGTTGCAATACAATTTATTTCCCGTGAAGATTTTATCAGGAACAAGAAAGCATCAGGCAGGCATAAAGACCTTGCTGATATCGAGGACATGTAAGTAACCGCTTGCGCTGTGCGGCCTGCATCTGTTCCGCCCTCACTGTCATGTCGGGCCCCCTGAACATCATGGAAATTCCGGTCACACCAGCGGTACCCGATGCGACACAGGGCCTTTTTATCTGCAGTGGAAATGGCGCCACTGTAAATTTTGTGTTAAATTAGAATTGACTCTTCATCATGCCTGTGATCATCTGATGTTTCATGAAAACGGCGATCCGACTGATATTTGCCATAGCATTCGCGGCCGGAATATTTTGCAGCGATAATGCGGCCGGAAAGAAGGACGACGGCGCCGCGTATATTACGGCTGTCGAGGTCCGGGCCCTGGTCGGTTCCGGCCATCTCGTCCCTGCCGGCAGGGACGCGTGGCGGACCAGAGGAGGCCTCCTTATCGCCGGGCGCGACCCGGACGGCAGGACGCGGCTTGTGCACATCATGCGGCACATGCAGGACGAGCCCGGAAGGCCGAAGCATGGCGTTTTTTCACTCGCGAAGGCCGGCGTCATTGAGCTTATGGACGAGGCATGGAAAGAAGTCGTAGCAGGGAACGCGGACTCGCGGGAGCGGGCCGGCAGGGTCGCATACACGGTGCGCTTCCGGAAAAAAGTCGGCTTCCTTGGAGGACGGGTTGGAAGGACCAGAGGCTACCCCGCGCTCAGGTCAGCGCGCCTGGTCGTTATAAAAGGGACGAACAGGGTCATCACATTTTTTCCAATATAGGGCCGGTGCCGCCCGTAACATGGCATGGAGGTGGGGGAGATGAAGGAACGGGAGCAGATCATCTGTCCCTTCTGCGAAGAGGGGACGCTTATAATGGTTACATGCCGAAGGTGCGGCAGGGGCTACCTCCGCTGCGACGAATGCGGGTCGGTATTCAAGGGCAGGGACTCGCTGGAAGAGGAGTATGGCTCGGAGTGCCCGCACTGCGGCGAGGCCCTGGAGCATGAATAAAATCGTTGATTTTTCAGCGCCGTTCCAGTATAATTAATACGGACAATACGGGCATCTGAACAAATATCAAACTGGTATAAGGATAGGGGGTAGTGGCATGTCGCTTATAAAATCAAACAGTATAATACGTTTTCTCGTGATTCCTCTGGCATTGTGCGCCGTTATGTTCAATGCCCGGTGCAAGGACGATGACAATGACGAGTTTATAGAGCAGGCGCTGCTGAATCTGGTTAGCTGTCCGGGCGGGACCATGGGATTTACGCTTGACGGGAATCCCAGGGCATGGACCTGCTGCGTGGCGGTCAATCATGGAACATACTGGGAGGTTGTCGGGAGAGGCGGAAACGAGGTGATACGTCTTTTTATCGGCGACGCCGTCCCGGCGAATTCGCCTTTTGATGCAAGTACATTGGCCAGTCATGAATATATTCTCCTTGTAGCAGGGGGCGTAAGTTATTATGGGGTGTCTGACAGCCCGTATAACAGCGGTACTTCGTCTATCACTGTTGCTACCAATGATGCTGATTCAATCACCGGGACTTTTTCAGGGGATGCATATAGGAATGATGGAATAACATTTCGTGCGATAACGCTGGGTACATTTACAGCGCTTAAGTAATCTCTGCACATCATGATATAAAAAGGGGCTGCGAAGCAGCCCCTTTCTGTTCAATATTTTAGTCATTGCAATTATTTATCCTTGGGATTATGAACCCATTTCCATTTTCCTTTTTCCGATACGAATTTCATATTGATTTTTGACATGTCCTGCTGCGGCGTGCTTTGCCGATAGGCTTCCCACATGCCATCTACGAATTTATCGAATGTTTTTGCTTCACATGACGGCCTCTTGTGTTTTCCTCTTCTCTTTGTATACGGATCGTCTTTTTGCATCCACCGGTCAACATAATCAAAAAAGGCGTCGTGCCCCCATAGTTGAATGGCCTTCATCTGGCGCGCTGCTAACGCAGTTCCGACCCATGAGACGGCGGTACAGCAGCATCTATATGATTCCGATGTCCTGTCCCACTTGTTCCAGGTCTCAGGTCGTTTTTCTTCATACGGATCCCGTTTCCCATGATGCAGTATCATCTGCCAGAGTGCGGTTTGCCCGAACCAGCCCTTGCCGTAATAGGTTTGAGTGTCCTCTTGAAAGATGGCGCTTTCCGGAAGTTTGGCCAACGAAGGTTCATCGAGCATCAGGCTGGCGAAAAGAATCGGCCATTTCCGACCGCTTGAATGGCCGCCGCCTTCATTCCAGCTTCCGCCGGCGTGGGCGATCCCGCTGAGGTCTATCCCGAGTTGCACTAATCCGATAACCAGTTTTTCTTTTCTTTTTTTGGAAACATCGAGATGGACCATGAGACTGGCGATTGAAACCAGCCTTGCATATTCGCGTCCATAACAGGGCTGGTTCTCGTTGGGGACAAGTTCTTCCTGTATCCAACTTGTGACATGATCAATCCAGGGACGCTGGAAATAGCGTTCGAAATCATCCCAGGGTGGAACATCGCCCGGCGGTTTCAGGTTTGAAAGCAGTTCCCATTGCAGCCGACTGGAACGATAAATCTGTTTTTGTTCCCCGGCGTATGCGGGACGGAATGCGTCAGCGGGCGGTGATTCTGCGAGACAGGTCAAAACCGCGGCTGTTTGTAATGCGGTCTGAACCTTCTTTTCCGAACGCCACATTATCTTGTGGCAAAAGTTGTCAACCGGGAGGGTCGGGTTGCTGATTGTGGAGATTAGCGAAGTACCGGGTGCTAATTGTAATGGAAGAGAGACCCCGGCGTTTTTATTGAAATTTCCGGCTCTGGAATCATAACTCTGGAGCATGCCGGCCCTACGTATGATCATTGAACCATTTCTCATGCTCGCGTCATTACGCAAGCTGGTATCGCCCCATCTGTTGACTGTTATATTGTTATTTTCTGTATAGTGCGCGGGGCCGGGTGCGGGGATTATTCGGACAATAGTGGCAGGCCCGACAATCCACCAATCGCCATTCACGAACTGCCCGGATTTTACGGGATGGTCGAATATCCATGTTATTCCATACTGCTTTATCCGGATTCGTTTATCGGTTTTACTTGCATCTGGATATGCGAAGTGTGACAAGGAAAGTATAAGAAAAAAAACCGATGCTTTTACGATAACATTCTTTTTCATCTCTGCATTACCAGTCATAACAATATGTACATTCAGCCCTTCCGGTACGGGCTCGGATGACACGGTGCGTTTCTCGATTACATGCGCCCCCTTCAAACGCCCTGATGAGCCTATCGAAGCGGGGCGGGGGTATGCAGGAATGCTACCTCACCCCACAATCTCCGTGCCGATCCCGGCCTGGGTAAAGATCTCCAGCAGTACGGCGTGCTCCACCCTGCCGTCGATGATGTGCGCCTTGCCCACGCCGGCCGCGACCGCGTCCACGCAGCAGTTGACCTTGGGGATCATTCCGCCGGTGATCGCGCCCTTGTCGATGTGCCCGGTCACCTGCCTGGTCTTCAGGGTCGAAGCGAGCTTCTCTCCGATGATCACGCCCTCCACGTCGGTGAGGAGGATCAGCTTTTCCGCTTTGAGCGCCTCCGCGATCTTGCCCGCCGCCAGGTCCGCGTTGATGTTGTAGGTCGCGCCTTCCTCGTCCACGCCGATCGGCGCGATGACCGGAATGAACCGGTCGCGGTCGAGGGTCTCGAGAACCGCCGGATTTATCCTCTTGACCGAGCCGACCTGGCCGATGTCGACCTTCTCGCCGCTCGGGACGGTGTGGTACAGCTTCTGCGCGGTGATGAGCCTGCCGTCCTTGCCGGAGAGGCCGACCGCCTTCCCGCCCATCTGGTTGATGTTGTTTACGATCGTGCTGTTGATGCTGCCGGACAGCACCATCTCGACCACGTTCATGGTGTCCCGGTCGGTGACGCGCATGCCGTCCACGAAATCGCTCTTTTTCCCGATCTGCTTCAGCAGGTCGTTGATCTGGGGCCCGCCGCCGTGCACGATGACCGGGTTCATGCCCGTCAGCTTCAACAGCACCATGTCCCGGGCGAAGGACATCTGGAGCGCGTCGTCAACCATGGCGTGGCCGCCGTACTTGATCACCATGGTCTTGCCGTAAAATTCCCGGATATAGGGGAGGGACTCGAGGAGCGTGTTCACCTTATCCATGTATTTTTTCATGTCCTGCCCTCCGTCTGGGGGGATTGTTCGGGGGCGGCACAGCCGTCCCGGCTAAAAAGCGGTACCAGTATTTTCTTCTTGATTAAATTTAATCAATAAAAAAATCTGTAAGCGCCCGGAAAGTCGCCAGCCTCCGGCGCGGCAGTTCACGGGCGCGGGACGATTCAAATGAACCCATCAACCAGAGATACCGACGAACAATCGCATTCCCGTACCAGGTGGCACGCGTTCCTGGTTGCTTCAGGTATCCTGTTAAGCCGCATTGCCGGGCTCGTGCGGGTTAGCGTATTTGCTTACTTCTTCGGCAACAGCGCCGCGGCCGACGCCTTCAACGCCGCGTTCCGCATCCCGAACTTCCTCCAGAACCTGTTCGGGGAGGGGGTGCTCTCAGCCTCCTTCATCCCGGTGTACGCGAATCTGCTGGCGCGCGGCGACCGGGAGGAGGCGCGCCGCGTCGCGGGCGCGATAGCCGCCCTGCTCATGCTCGTGACCTCGCTCCTGGTGCTGGCCGGCGTGCTCGCCACGCCCTGGCTGATAACCGCCATCGCGCCCGGGTTTACCGGGGACAAGCGGGACCTGACCATCCTGCTGGTCAGGATACTCTTTCCCGGCGCGGGTCTGCTCGTCTGGTCCGCCTGGTGCCTGGGCATCCTGAACAGCCACGGCAGGTTCTTCCTTTCATACGCAGCGCCGGTGGTGTGGAACATCGTCATCATTCTCGCCCTGGTCGTCTTTGGAAGAACGTCTGACCAGTACGCTCTCGCCCGGTGGGCCGCGTGGGGCTCGGTCGCGGGGAGCGCGATGCAGATACTGATCCAGCTCCCCTCGGTGCTCGGCTTCGTCGGGAGGCTCCGGCTGTCGCTCAATTATCGTATCTCGCACGTACGCACGGTGGTAAAAAACTTCGCGCCCGCGTTCATGAGCCGCGGCGTGGTGCAGATCAGCGCGTACGTGGACCAGATACTGGCGAGCTTCCTCGCGCACGGCGCGGTGGCCGGCCTGAGCTACGCGCAGACGCTCTACACCCTGCCGGTCAGCCTCTTCGGCATGTCCGTGTCAGCGGCCGAGCTGCCGGCCATGTCAAAGGAGCTGGGAAGCGATGATGAGGTGGCGGAGCAGCTCAGGAAGCGGCTGAACGGCGGCCTGCGCCGGATCGCCTTTTTCATCGTACCGTCAGCGGCCGCGTTTCTGGCCCTCGGTGACATCGTGGCGGCCCCCATCTACCAGCGCGGGAACTTCACTCCTGAAGACACGGTCTACGTCTGGGGCATCCTGGCCGGGTCATCGGTAGGGCTGCTCGCCTCCACGCTGGGCCGTCTCTACTCCTCGGCTTTTTACGCCCTGCGCGACACGCGCACGCCCCTGAAGTTCGCGATAGTGCGGGTCACACTGGCCGCGCTCATCGGCTACCTGCTCTCGCAGCACGCTCCCGCGTTGATCGGGATCGATCCGAAATGGGGCGCGGCCGGCATAACCGCGGCATCCGGCCTGTGCGGGTGGATCGAGTTTGTGCTGCTACGCGCCGGCATGAACCGCCGCATCGGCAAGAGCGGACTCGCGCTCTCCTATATCGCGAAGCTCTGGGCCGCCGCAGGCGCGGGCGCGGCGGCTGCGTGGGCGGTGAAGATCGCCACGCCCGGGCTGCATCCGGTGCTCCGGGCCCTGCTCGCGCTCGGGCCGTACGGCATCGTGTATTTCGCCATGGCATTCATAATGAAGCTGCCGGAGGTGCGGTTCCTTGGCCGTATTATTCCCTTTATAAAAAAATAATTCCTTTACATCTCGGAAGCGGCCGGTATCATCATAAATTATCAGTTCGCTGAAAAACATGAAACTGTTAAATAAAGAACGGCAGGTGATGTCATGAAAAAGGATGTTCGCTCGATCGTTCCATACGCCCGTGAAATAAAGCCCGCGCCCGGGAGCCTGGTTGAAAAAGGGCGCCTGAACTTCGGCTGCTTCGACCGCGCCATCAGGGTAGTGAATCCACTTGACGCGAAAAGGGTATTCGGGTTTCCCCTTCCGCGCTTCATACAGAATATGCGCCTCAAGGAATGGCAGGCGTTTCAGCTGGGAAATGATGAGTGCTTCATCCTTGCAGTGATATACAACCAGAAGCCGGCCTGCCTTGTCCAGTTTATCTTCTGCGACAGAAAGACAGGACGGATGACAAAATACGAAAAGATGGTTCCCTCCTGGCGTGCCTCTGTGCCCTCATCGCTCGGCGCAAGCAGGGCCCGCTATATCACGCAGGGATTCCGCCTGGATTTTCACAACAGGCTTGACCGTGGAAGAATATTTATTGACGTAGCCATCGACAGGCGGAAGGCGATGCCGGCGCTGTACGGGCATTTCGAAGCGCTGCACGAGGAGGGGGAAGTGAGGCCCCTGGTGGTGAGCCTGCCCTTCGCGGAAAATCGCGGCATGTATTCCCACAAGTGCCTGATGCCGATGCAGGGAACGCTCTGCATCGGCGAGAGGACAATCCAGTTCAGCAGGGCTGACAGCTTCGCCATCGTTGACGACCACAAGGGCTATTATCCCTATGTGATGCGGTACGACTGGGTCACGGGAGCCGGGATGAGCGCGAAGGGGCTGACCGGCTTCAATCTGACCGACAATCAGGTGCGCGACAAGGAGCGGTACAACGAAAACTGCCTGTGGCTCGGCAGGAAGCTGTACCCGCTTCCGCCGGTTGCCTTCTCCCGGCCTGACGGCGTCAATGGCGAATGGATTATACGGGACAGGTACGGGATGGTGGACCTGGTGTTCAGGCCGGTTGCGGCGAACACCCTGAAATTGAACCTCATTGCATTAAAGACTGATTACTATGGCCCGTTTGGCGATTTTTCCGGCGTTATAATGCCGTATCCGGGGAAAAAAATCAGGGTAAACGGCTATTGGGGCATGGGAGAGCAGAAATATTTGCGGGGATAATTTTTGTACCACTTCGGTAATTTTAATAAATTAATTTGAAATATCGAATAATAATTGTTATACTACCATGGAGGAAAGGCGAGGATTTTATCAACGACCTGATGCTCTGGCTCGACAGCGATCTCATCAGTGGCCCGAACACCGAGTTCTACCCCATCATGGCGGACCTGCTGCGCGACATGGGCGACCTGGTAGAGAATTCGCCGACCGAAGAGGGCCTGTATATGCTGTATGACTACTACGGGTTCCAGGCCTTCTAGGATCCGGGCAGTATCAATGACACGGGTGAGGGGCCGTCCTTTTACGGACGGCCCCTTTTATATTATTCAAGAATGGAATAATTACAATCATTACTGTTACTGGTGCTAAAATTAGTTCTTGGGAGCTATCCCGGCGAGAAGGCGATAAGGAAGTCGCCGATCCCGCCGAGTCAACAGGATGTTATACGAGGTGGGCGAGCGAGATAGCTCCCAAGAACCAATAACAAGATGTTCGTCAATGATTCTTGTGACTTATTTTCTTATTGACAGGCTCCCTTCGTTCAGTATATTCCTCTATGGCTTTCAGCTGATGCGCTGAGATTTTTTATACAGGCAGTAAAACTTAATTCCATGGACTATTTTTTAATCATAACCGCGGTAGTTCTCATGGTTGCAGGACTGGCAGGCTGCTTCCTGCCCGCAGTTCCCGGGCCGCCGCTCGGTTTTGCCGGACTCATTCTCGCGCACCTGAGCAGGTTTGTCGAGTTCGAGATTGTGACCCTGGTGGTACTGGGGATTCTCACCCTGGCTGTTCTGGTGCTTGACTATCTTGTGCCGGCATGGGGCACGAAGAAATTCGGCGGCACAAAATACGGGACAGCCGGAAGTATCATCGGGCTGATAATCGGGACCTTTTTTCTTTCGATAGGGCCGCTCGGTCTGGTCGGCATTATCGGCGGAGCGTTCGCGGGCGCGTATGTCGGCGAGATCATAGGCAGCAGAAACGGCCGCAATGCCCTCAGGGCCGCGTTCGGGTCCTTTATCGGCTTTCTCGCCGGTACAGTCATGAAGGTCGCACTTGTGGTAGCAATGATCGTGGTCATGATATCCGCCCTTATCTAACCCTCGCTTTTCCATAATCTTTCAGAAAAAACAATCCCTGATAAAAAACTTGACATATAAATATAACAGTGTTAAATTAACGCTGTTATATTAACCGGGAGGCATCTATGCCCAAGACCCCCATGACCCGCGAGGAAGTTGAAGTCACCAGGGCCAGAATACTGGATACCGCACTCGATATCATCATCGAAGAGGGCTTTAACAATTTGAGCATACGGAAGATTGCTTCCCGGCTGGATGTATCCGCGACAACGATCTACACCTATTACACGAACAAGGACGAGCTGAATTTGATGATACGGATCAGGGGCTTCCAGAAGCTCCACGACCTTCTGGTTCAGGGGTCGGCCGGGTACGAAGACATTGAAGATCGCCTCAAGGCCATGGTGCGCGGATACGTCGAATTCGGACTGGCCTATCCCAGCTACTATGACATCATGTTCAATCTTCATACCCCCAAGTATCTGGATTATGTGGGTACTGAAATAGAGCCTGTCGCCTATAATGAAAAACAGAACGCCCTGAAATGCCTCGCGCTGTTCATGGAGCCTGTCAGGGCCTACCTTCCCGGGAAAGGAAAGGCCAGAGATGAATTCGCGCTCTACCAGGTCGTCAGGTTCTGGTCCGATCTTCACGGCACTGTCACGCTGTACAACAGCAGGCTGTTTCATGAAGTCCTGGATGATGTGGAGGCTTTCATCGAGAAACGGACAGGCAACCTTATAGAAGATCTCACGATGATGAAAAAGCGCGTCGATGCGGGAGAATCATTATATTAAACCTGAGTCATGCCAGCAGGAGGTGTCCCATGCAGAAAGAGAGAAAGGGCGCTGCCAATACGCTTACGAATCTCTTCTTAAAATTTTTCGCCGCCAATTTTAACATGCGGCCCTCGTTACGAAGGTACCTGAAATCAGACGATGGATGGCTCAATTTCAGCATCGGCGTGAAAACAGAAAGCGGCAGTGTTGCACAGGCGCTGGCCTTTGAAAACGGAAAGGTCAGGGTGCTGAAAACAATTCCCGGGACACTGGACGCGGAAATAGAATTCGTTGATGAAAAATCCCTCGGGGAAGCGGCCGTTGCGGCACCCAACAGGCTGATGATCGCAATGATGGAAAACAGGATCGTCACCCGGGGCAATCTCTGCTATCCCCTGCTGATTAACTTTTATCTTTCCCTCTTGTTTAAGCCGCTGCAGATAGCAAAGCTGAAAAGGGAAGCGCGCTCGGAAAAGAGAAATTATGACCAGGAAGCGGCATCAAAAAAAAGCATTGAATCGCGGGCACTCCCGCAGCTCAGTGCCCGGAGAATTGATCCGGGCGTGAAGTTTTTAACGGATCCCTACCTGCCTGAATACACCCTGAATGATTTCCCGCGGCTCAAGGACTTTCTCGATATCCACCTCGGGACCCGGGCCGCCATCTGTCATGAACGGCCGGAGATTCTGACCCGGTGGTACCGTGAGAACGGTTTTGAGAACGACAAAAACAGCGAGCCATGGATAGCCGAACTACGCCAGGCGAACGCGTTCAAATACCTGATGGAAAACCGGAAGCCGATTATCAGGACCAATGACCTTGTTGCGGGCACCACCACGACGAAGGAGATCGGCGTGGTGCTCTATCCCGATGCGCACGGCACCATGATCTGGGGTGAGCTGATGACCGTGCCGTACCGGCCTCTGAACCCCTACGATGTGGATCCGGAGAGCATAGAGATCCTGCATAACCGGGTGTTCCCTTTCTGGATGAAGAGAAACTTCCGTGAATGGGTGAGGGACAACAGGGGGTACCCGATATGCCAGAAGATCGATGAGCGCTTTGCCGCCTGCTTTCTCTGGAAGACGGTAGCGCTTTCCCATACTATCCTCAATTATCCGAAGGTCCTCAAGCTCGGAACGAAAGGAATAATCGGCGAGATAGAACGTGAAATCAAATCAACGCCGACATCAAACAGGAAGAAGCGTGACACGCTCCAGGCCATGAAGATCAGCCTGGAGGGAATCAATGCCTATGCGAAGAATCTGTCAGGCGAGGCGGCGAGACTCGCTCAGCGCGAGAGCAATCCTGTGCGTAAAAATGAGCTTATCCGTCTGGCTGATATCTGTGGGCGTGTCCCGGAAAATCCCTGCGTCACGCTTGACGATGCGGTAAATGCCATGTGGATCGTGTGGGTGGGCGTGCACATGGAAAACACGAACGCCGGCTTCTCGCTCGGCCGACTTGACCAGTGGCTCCAGCCCTATTTTGCGGCTGACATGAAAAAGCTGAAGAACACGCATGAAAAGGAGGAATATATCCGACATGCCATTGAGCTGATCGGATGCTTTTACCTGCGCTGCACCGACCACCTTCCTCTCATACCGGACATCGGGAATTACCTGTTCGGGGGAAGCTCCTCAGACCAGGCAATAACCCTCGGCGGCGTTACACCGAAGGGCGGTGATGCGGTCAATGACATGACCTACATCTTTCTCAAGGTAACGGAAATGCTCTCTATCCGCGACCCTAACGTCAACGCGCGGTACAACCGGAAAAAGAACAGCGACGCCTATCTGAAGCGGCTCTGCGAGGTCAACCTGAACACCACGGCCACGCCGTCGATCCACAACGATGAGGCGGTGATGGCGTCCCTCGCGGAGTTCAGGTATCCAGCCGGGCACCTGAGGGACTGGTCCGCGACCGGCTGCGTGGAGCCGACTCTATCCGGCCGGCATATCGGCCACACCAATTGCATGATGTTCAACATGGTGGCGGCGCTTGAAATGGCGCTCTACAACGGCCGGCATCCGCTTATGCGCTGGGACCTCGGGCCAAAAACCGGGGACATCAGGGCCGGGGACTTCAGGGACTATGAATCCTTCTTCAAGGCGTTCGCGCGCCAGCTCCGCTTCCTTGCAGATCAGACGTGCGAATATAATAATTTACTCGGCGAGGCCCACCAGGCCATACGACCCACTCCCTATATTTCGGCGCTCATTGAAGGACCGATTAAACGCGGCAGGGATGTTACCAGGGGAGGCGCCCTGTACAATTCCTCGGGAACGGCGTGCATCGGATTGGCCGACATCACGGATTCGCTGATGGCCATTAAGAAGCTGGTGTTCGATGAAAAGAAGGTCTCTTTCGTGGAATTGCTGGACGCGGTCAGCACCAACTTTAAAGACAGCCCCGCGCTCCTTGCCATGATAAAAAACAGGGTGCCTGTGTTCGGTTCGGGCAATGAGGAGGCGCTGGCGACCGCCAACCGGATCACGAAGCTCGCCCATGACATTTTCAGGGAGCATACGAACTACCGGGGCGGGCCGTATACGGCCGGCTTCTGGTCGATGTCGAACCATGTTGCCTTCGGATCGATGACCGGCGCGCTCCCCTCTGGACGGCTGGCGGGAAAAGCGTTCACGCCGGGACTGACGCCGGAAGCGCACGCGTCAAAGAACATCCTGGACAACCTTCGCGATGTGGCAAAGCTGGAACAGAAGAACATGAACAATAATATCGCCTTCAATGTCAAGGTGGTGCCCGCGGCGCATGACACACACGAGAAAACGGTGGAAAATATCTATTCATATGCCAAAACATATGCCGATCTTGGCGGCATGCAGATGCAGTTGAACGTCGTGTCGTCCAGGACGCTGAGGGACGCGATGGAGCATCCGGAGAACTATCAGAACCTCCTTGTCCGCATATCGGGGTATAACGCATATTTCGTAACCCTGAACAGGGAGATGCAGATAGAGCTGATTGAGAGGGCCGAATTCGGCATGTAGGCAGCTTCGCGGTGAGTGGCATCTATAATAAAGTGATTAAATAAAGCATGGGGAATAAAAACTCGAAAAGCCCTCTCATACTTGAGGTCAAGGGAAACAGCCTGGATGACGGGCCGGGAATCAGGTCCGTGGTGTTCTTCAAGGGATGCCCGCTCTCATGCGTCTGGTGCCATAACCCGGAGAGCAAGAAAGTCGCGGCTGAGATTTCATTTGACGCAGGCAGGTGTATCAATTGCGGTGCCTGCCGTGAAGCGTGCCCCGAGGGCGCTCTCTCTCCGGCGAACCCTTATTACATCGACAGGAAAAAATGCACGCTCTGTTTTTTATGCGCTGACGCATGTCCGTCCGGAGCCATCGACAGGGTGGGGAGAACCATGTCGGTGAAAGATATTCTTGTGAAAATAATGCCGGACAAGCCATTCTTCGATACGTCGGGAGGCGGCGTCACCCTGTCAGGGGGCGAGCCGGGGCTTTTCATGGAATTTACCTCCCGCCTGCTGGTCGCGCTCAAGCGCAACGCCATTCACACACTCATCGAGACCTGCGGCTTTTTTAATCTCGATAGATTCATGAAGATGCTCTATCCCCATCTCGATATGATATACTTCGACATAAAGATGCTCGACCGTGACGATCATGTGTCCTATTGCGGCCTTCCCAATGATATAATACTGGATAATTTCATGGAGCTGAACAGGGCGGCAAAGCAGGATGGAAAGAAATTATTGCCGAGAACGCCGCTTATCCCCGGTATCACTGATACGGCTGAGAACATAAGGAGCATCGCGGCCTTCCTCAAAAAACAGAAGGTGGATGAGGCCGCGCTGCTTGCCTACAATCCGCTCTGGCATGAAAAGAGCGTCAAGGTCGGCGCGGATGATCCGTATAAGTCTGACAGGGCCATGACCGCGTTTGCGGAACACGGCGTACTTGAGCGCTGTAAGGCGCTGTTTGCGGAAACCGGAATACGATGCTGATCCGGCTCGTTTCAGGCACGGCAGTCCTTGAAGCAGAAATCATACAGGGGGGAAGAGCATGGCTCGCACAATAAACAAGCTCGTATACATCACCGGCGGATCGAGCGGCATTGGCCTCGAGACCGCGCGTCTGCTTGCGTCGCGGGGGTGCAGCGTTGTCCTGTTCGCGCGCGGGCGGGAGGGGCTTGAGACCGCATGCGCCGACGTGCGGGCAAACGCCGCGAGCCCGTCGCAGCGCGTTGATGCGCTTCCCATGGATGTTGGGGATGACAGCGACGTGCGGGAAAAAATTAAACGCGCAGTAGACCGGTTCGGCGCGCCGGACATCCTGATAAACAGCGCCGGCATCGGCACCGGGGATTATTTTGAAAATATCACCTTTGATCGCTTCGACCGGGCGATGAAGACCAACGTGTACGGGACGCGGAACGTCATCAGCGCGCTCCTCCCATCCATGAAGCTGAAGGGTGGCGGTCATATCGTGAACATCTCTTCGGTCGCGGGATTGATCGGTATGTTCGGCTACACCCTCTACTGCGCGACAAAGTACGCGATCGTGGGGATGTCGGAGTGTCTTCGCAGTGAGTTGAAGCGTCATAACATCGCGGTCACCGTGGTGTGCCCGCCCGAGGTTGTGACGCGGTTTGTCGAGGAAGAGGCGAAAACCATGCCGCCCGAGAGCAGGGCGGTGAAGAACCTTGCCGGTCTGCTTGAACCGCGCGATGTGGCGCGGGCTATCGTGAAGGCAATCAGGAGGAAAAGGTTCCTGGTTATTCCCGGGCTGTCCGCTAAATTCCTGATTTTCCTGCACCGGATCAGCAACGGGCTTCTGACCAGGCGGCCGTCCGATTTAGTGGTGTCATTGACCGCGTGGAGAGCGGGAAAGAGATAGCTGAAACGCCGCGCGGTCCGGGCGCGGTCGTCCGGATCAGAGGATGACGTCGATGCCCCGGCCTTTCAGATATTCCTTGACCTGGCGGATGCTGAAGGTGCGGAAGTGGAACACCGAGGCTGCCAGGAGCACCTGCGCCTTGCCCTTGGTCACGCCGTCGTAAAAATGCTCGAGCGTGCCCGCGCCGCCGGAGGCGATGACCGGCACACTGACCGCGTCAGCCACCGCGCTCGTGAATTCCAGGTCATAGCCCGCGAGCGTCCCGTCCCCGTCCATACTGGTGGGGAGAACGCAGCCCACGCCCGCGTCATTGCAGGCACGGGCCCATTCTATCGCGTCCCTGCCGACCGGCTTCGTACCGCCGGAAACGACCAGCTCGAATCCGGAGGACATCTCCCTGTTGCGCCGCGCGTCTATCGCAATGGTGATCCTGCCGGGGCCGAACTCCTTCACCGCCTGCCGCATCAGGGGCGGATCCTTTACCGCGGCGCTGTTCATCGAGACCGAGGAGGCGCCGGAAGCCAGGACCAGCTCTATGTCCTCGAGGCTGTTGATGCCGCCGCCGACCGTGAGGGGTATGGTAATAACCGAGGAGACCTGCCTGACCCACTCGAGCCTGGTCTTGCGGTTTTCCAGGGTAGCAGCTATGTCGAGCATGGCTAGCTCGTCCGCGCCCTCCGCCTGATAAAACGCCGCGTTTTCCGCAGGATCACCGGCGTCCCTGATGTTCACGAAATTGACGCCCTTGACGACCCGCCCTTCTTTCATGTCAAGGCATGGCATTATTTTTACTGTTCCCATGATGTTCTCCCTGGTTGGTGTCAGCTGCGGCGTGCCCTGTGTCCCGCGCGTATATGTGGACGATTCGGCCGCAGTCTGCTTATAGATTTTTAATGATGTCCTGTATCCGGTCTGTCAGTGCCCCGGTCTCCTGGCGTGTTTCCCTGATAAATGAATCGTTGTCAGCAAGGGTATTAACGTCCGCATAATCAGGTATTATATTCGCGCCCCGGTCATCGTCGCGTTTCTTTGACGCGTAGGTGCTGTCGGCGATAATGGAGAGAATGCCGGCAAGGCGCGACAGGTTGTCCCTGACGCTCCTCAGGTTGTAGCTCTCGCCTGCCATGACGCGGCGGGCGTGCTCCCATTCAAGGTTGCCGGTCGACTGCTCGTAGATCTCATCCAGGGCGCCTGATTTCAGGTCGCACTGTCGGTCAGCGATGCATTCGAGCATCCGCGACAGGGCATAGTATTCGATATACAGCTCGTATGCCTCGATCCCGCGTTTTCTGCTCTCCTCGGTCATGAAATTTTTGCCGATCCCGGCGATATCGCCTGACGTGTATATCTCCTTTTTGCGGGAGACATTTTTCAACACGTCCCGCGCCTCGATCATCATGTCGATTATTTCCGGCCTGAACACCCCGAATTCGAACGAGGAACGCCGCGCCTTGTTCCGTTTCCGGTACTTGCCCTCGTTTCTCCGCACTGAATAAATGTTGTTGGCAAGCACCCATCCGGGAAAGAGCTCGTTGAACGAAGGTGATATGCCGGAAGTCTGCGCCGCTGGCTTGTTGATCAGCGAAAACGGGAACGCGAGCTTCTGGGGGAGGGTGTCAATACCGGTGGCGATGATTGAATAGGGCGCTTTTGTAAAATCGGAGGGGAACTTGATGTTCGTCCCGAGGCCGAAGAACATGCCTTCCCCGCACCAGATCTCCTGATCGGGAGACTTGGAGGTGTGGTTGGACCCGATGTTCGCGCCGTATGCCACATTGCCTTTGCCCTCCGGCCAGATGCCGGCGATGAGCATGGACTGGTGATGGAACCCGACAAAGGGGCCGAGCAGGCAGGAGGTCACCTCTCCCTCGGCAACGCCCGTGTTCGGTCCTATGATGCTCATGGTCACCTTGCCGTGGCGCTCGACGTGCGAGTGTTCGCATAGCACCGACGTATCGACAATCGCCATGGAGGTGATTTCGCATCCCCACTGCACGCATGAAGAGGAAACGCAGGCCCCGTGGCTGATTTGAGTTTTCTCTTCGGGGGTCGCGAGAATCGTGGAGTTCCGTATCATCGTCGCTCCCACGACCGCGACATGGTCGCCGATATATGAGTTCTCGATCGTGGCGGTGTTCCTGATAACGGCGTTCCTTCCGATATATCCGCACGGGGCGGCGCACTGCTCCAGGTAGCGCGCGATGAAATCCGCGTATGATTTCAGAAAGTCCTTATCGGACCTGCTCTTCGCAATCGCATCGGCGATCGCCACGGTCAGTTCCGCGTATGAGGCGATTTCCCGTCCTCCCGTCTCGTTGCCGACCACAATCTCGGTCCCGTTTCCAAAGGCGCAGGTCCCCGAGGCTGATAGTGATCCGTTGTTTAACAGTATCGCGCTGTCTCGGACCACGCAGTTGGATATAGTGCCGGCGTCGTGAATGACGCACCCGTCGCCGATTTCAGAATTGATAATGGTGCTGCGATAGATGCCTGCCGGAAGGTGCAGTGCGTCGCTGCCGGCCGGCGCGTGGCGGTCAAATCTTCCAAGCCGGCAGGCGCCGTAAAAGGAGCTTGAAAATATGCTGTCAGTGGCAAAATCGGGGGCAACCAGGATTGAGCTCCAGTCATCCGCGCTGTTCCCCTGAGTCTTCAGAAGAGCGATCTCTTGATCGCGCAGTTTTCTGACAGCATCCCCGAAGAGCCTGCTTTTACTCGCGCCGTTTTTCAGCACTGCAATGCTTCTGAGGAACGCTGATTCGTTCAGCAAGTCGCCCGTCAGGTCTTTCAGCTTTTTTGACATGTTCATCCCGCGTGTCGGAGTTGTCGTTCGCTATCGCCCGATCTTTTTCTGTACGAGTTTCTTATTATCCCGTACCCAGTTGTAGTATTCCGTCCTCGTCAGCATGGAGGCCGCATCCTGATCGAGGACCACCGTGGCACGGCAATGGAGCTGGAGCGCTGACGCGGTGATCATTGACGTGACCGGGCCCTCTATGAATTTCGCGCAGACCTCGGCTTTTTTCTTTCCATTGGCGATCAGCAATATATGTCTTGCCTCCAGTATCGTACCGATGCCCATGGTGATGGCGAAGCGGGGTACCTCTTCCTGGCTTTTAAAGAAACGGGCGTTGTCTTCTATGGTCTCCTTGTAGAGCGCTTTCACCCTGGTGCGGCTCGCGAACGAAGAGCCGGGCTCGTTGAAGGCGATATGACCGTCCCTGCCGATGCCGAGGATCTGCAGGTCAATGCCGCCGGCCTCCTGTATTTTTTTCTCATACCATTCGCAGAAGATTTCAGGATCGTTGGTGTTCCCCTGCGGGACAAACACCCGCGAAGGATTGATGTTCACATGCTTGAACAGGTTTTCTTTCATGAAATGATTGTAGCTGTTTTCGTGGAGGGGGGCCAGGCCGACATATTCATCAAGGTTGAAGGTTGTGAGCTTTGAAAAGTCGAGGCCTTCCTGATCGTAGAGCTTTACGAGCTCCTTGTAGGTGCCGACCGGCGTATCGCCTGTTGCCAGCCCGAGCGTGAGATCGTGTTTCTTCCTGATTTCGTTGGTTATGATCTCGGCGGATATCCTGCTCATCTCATCGTAATCTTTCGCTATGATTATTTCCATCTACTCCCCCGTAATGTGGTTGTTTGTGTGAATCATTTTTTGGAAGACGTCGAATTCTCCGTGAATCCATGATGGAAGTCAAATCTTTTACCGCTTGCCGCAAGATTTTGTATTCCGCCAGATGTTTTCAATGTTTCATATGGTCCGATGATCTGCTTCAGATTATGTCTCATGAAATCCTGGCGCACCAATGAAATGATTCCCCGATGATGAAGCCGGTCACCGATAAAAATTTATTGATCATTATAAGCCTCTTTGATATCGTGAATGCGTATCCACGCTTTTTCAGGAGGAGCCATGATCACGTTTCCCGGATATGAAACGGTCATCAGAAAGGTGTATGAGAACAAGCAGGAACACGTGTTCGAGTACTGGAATGACCTGAACGATTCGGAGAAAAAAAATCTTCTCGACGATCTTTCCGATGTTGATTTTTCTCTGCTTCTGAGCCTCTTTTTTTCCACTGAGGACGCCGCTGAAATGCATTTTGACGCCGCGCCCTATATCGCGCTGCCTAAAAGTTCCGACGAAAAGAAGGAATACGAAAAAGCGCGTGAGGCTGGCGATCTCCATGTGCGGCAGGGAAAGGTGGCCGCCTTCGTGGTTGCGGGCGGCCAGGGATCGAGGCTCGGGTATGACGGGCCCAAAGGAATGTTTCCCGTGGGCCCGGTTTCAGGGAAGACCCTATTTCATATTCATGCTGAAAAGATTGCCGCGTATTCGCAGAAGTACTGCGTTCACATTCCCTTTCTGATAATGACCTCCCGGTCGAACCACCAGGTGACCGTGGATTATTTCAATAAAAATGACTTTTTCGGGCTCGGGCGCGACAATGTGTTCATCTTTCCCCAGAACATGATCCCATCCCTGGACGCGCAGGGTAAGCTTATTCTCGAATCAAAAAAAAGCATCTTTAAAAATCCCGACGGGCACGGGGGGAGCCTGACCGCCCTGCATACCTCCGGCGTGCTGGAACGCCTGAAGGAACGCGGTGTGGAGACGATATCATACTTTCAGGTGGACAACCCGCTCGTCAGGATCGTCGATTCCGCCTTTATCGGCTTCCATGTGCTGAGAGGGGCTGACGTTTCAAGCAAGGCGGTCAGAAAGGCATACCCGGAGGAAAAGGTGGGGGTTTTCGTGCGCTATGGCAATAACACCATCGGCGTGGTTGAGTACTCGGATATGCCGGAGGAAAAGACGCACAGCCTGGACGAAAAGGGCGATCTGCGATTTTCGTCCGGCAGCATAGCGATCCATCTGTTTCAGCGGGAGTTTGTCGAGCGAATCACCGCGGGCACCGATATCGCGCTTCCTTTTCACACAGCCAGGAAGAAGATCAAAGCCCTGGTCGGCGGCGTTCGGAAGGAGGTGGAAGGGTTCAAGTTCGAAAAATTCGTGTTTGACGCGCTCCCCCTCACCGAAAAGAACATCGTGTTTGAGACCCTGCGGGAGGATGAGTTTGCGCCGGTAAAGAATTCTTCGGGTGTTGACTCGGTTGAATCCGCACAGAGGATGATGAGCGAACAGCACCGGCGCTGGCTCAGGAACCGGGGGATACAGGTGCCGGATAAAACGAGGGTGATAGAGATATCCCCGCTCGTTGCGGTCGAGCAGGAAGACCTTGATCCTGAAATAAAAATTCCGGATGAGGAGCTGGTGTATATTAATTCAAACCGGTAATTAAACCGGGGGTCTGGGGGGCCAGGAAACTGTTAGAAGTTTGTTGAGATCCAGAGGCAAAATGAAAATACGATTAACCGCAGTATTCCTTATCGTGAGCGCGGCATGCGCTCTTTTCAGCGATGGCACGTTTGCAAAGCCGCGCGGGAGAATCCTTGTCCTCGGGTTCCGCTCCTCACAGCTCAATGACGTGCAGGACCGCCTGCTCCGGGAAACCGTTATGCGCCGCCTGCATACGGAAGGCTTTCAGATAGTCCCGGTCATGGAAATCGAGTCCGTTTTCAGCGAGGACCGGAAGGGCCGGATCCGTAAGCTGTCGCGGGACGATGTCCGTAAGATCTGCGCTGACCTTGTCGCCGGATACGCTCTTTTCGGGTCTATTTCACCCATGGATGGAAGGCAGGACGGGGGGATCGCGGAAGGCAGGAGTTATGACTGCAGCCTCGTCCTCTACCGGAAAGACGATAACCGGTTCACCGAGGTGAAGCTAACCCTCGCCGGCGGAAAGAACCTGTATGAATTTTATAACGCCCTTTCGGAACGGGGCGTCTCTGAGATCGTGATGCTGCTCTGAGGCGAGGCCGCCCGGGCTATTTTTCCAGCACGAATTTGTTCAGCAGAAATTCAGACTGATTCGGTTTCAGGTCGAATTTCTTACACGCCTCGTTGATCAGTTCGCTTCTGTTTGCGTTGGGGTTTGCGTTCAACTCCCCGCTTATAAACCTGATAGCGTTTTCCATTGATGCGTCCATACGGCACCTCCGGTCCGTGTGTTACAGCGCCCTCATGTGCTCCGGCTTCAGGAGCCGCTCGTCCCTTTTTTCAAGCACCTGTTCTATCAGTCCCACGATCTCGCTCTTCTGGTCCGGCAGCACCGCGCGAAGTGGAAGATAGTTCGACGCGTGATTGGAGGTGAAGAGGCACTGGTTTTTCACCTCCATGTTTTCGATGATGATCTTCAGTTCCTCTAGCAGGCCGAACTTGTCCGGGAGCCTGAATGTTCCCGCCTGCCAGTCGCGGTAGAGCTCGGTATTGGGCAGGAGCATGACCGTCAGGGCCGAGGCGAAGTCGGGCGACATCTCGCCGAGAAGCTTTCCCGTGTCTTCCGCGTGCGCCCGGCTCATATCGACCCCGCCAATGCCCAGGAGCACGGTCTGTGAGAGAAGAATGCCCGATTCCCGTACCCTGGCGGCAGCCTCGGTCATGTGGCGTGGGAAGGCGCCCTTCCTGATCCTTCGCAGCACCTCCTGGTTCCCCGATTCTATACCCTGGTATAGGATGCCGATGCCTGCGTCCCGGAGCTCCTTCAATTCTTCGACCGACTTCTTTAAAATGGCCTTGGTGTTGGCGTATACGCCGATCCGCTCGACGCCGCGGCACTTTTTATGAATATAGTCGATTATCTCGAGAAGGGTGGCGGTGGGAAGAATGAGCACGTCCCCGTCAGCCAGGAACACGCGGTCGAACCGGTAGCGCGAGGCCTCATCAATGTCCTTCTTGATTGTGGCCATATCCTTGATGCGGAATTTCTGGCCCTTGTAGGTCCCGCAGAAGGTGCACATGTTGTGCGAGCACCCCACGGTTACCTGAATGATCATGCTGTACGCCTCGCTCGGAGGGCGGATAACATATCCGACGTAGTCCATGGTATGTTCCTGTGTTGCTTTATCTCTATATAATAATTACAAAATTCCAAATAGGCGAGATTATGGCAATAATTATTTACGCTTTCCGGGTATCCAATTGCGTCACTGGGATATCTGATCCCGTCGCAGATATTCAATCCGGGTGCATGTCATGCATTCCCCTCTCTCATTGAAATATGCATCGCCAGACTTGTATGGACAAAAACAGGTGAATGACAATCTAAGGTAAATCGATCGGGTTTAGCATTTATCCCGGTACTAAAAAATCATATCCATTCAACAGAGGAAGCAAATCAGGGTAATTAATACCAGAAGTTAATCAATTATGCTCATAATTTTTTTACGAATGGTTAATATTTGATATACCGTTATTCGGCCAGACATGAAAGCCATATAGCAATATATTAAAAAAACATATAAAGGCGGCATTTCCTGACATCCTGTAAATAGAAAGAAATTGTGGAGAAATGCCATGAAAAAGAAGATATTAATGGTGTATCCCAGGTGCCCGAAGACCTTCTGGAATTATGAGACACTGTTGCCGGTGCTGGGGAAAAAAGCGATGTTTCCGCCGCTGGGGCTGCTCACTATTGCGGCGCTGCTTCCCCAAAACTATGACGTTAAGCTTGTCGATATGAACGTAGCTCCCCTCGCGGTGAAGGACCTCGACGAGGCGGATCTGGTTTTCATTTCCGCGATGGGGATCCAGCAGGAATCGTTCGTTGAAGTGGTTACTATGTGCCTCGAACGAAATAAAACCATGGTCGCCGGCGGGCCTATCATATGGTCAGCCCATGAAATGGGAATCCTCAATATTGATAAAATTCACCACCTTGTCATTGGTGAAGCCGAGACGATACTTCCGGAGTTCATCCGTGACTATGAAAACGGGACAACGCGGCGCGTCTATACAGCGACGGACAGACCGGACCTTGTCCATTCGCCCCGCCCCCGCTACGATCTGCTCAATCTAGACGATTATGCCATGGTGCCGGTGCAGTTCTCCCGGGGGTGTCCGTTCCAGTGCGAATTCTGCGACATCATCGAGATGAACGGCAGGAAGGTCCGCACCAAGACGCAGGAGCAATTTATCGAGGAGCTGGAAGTCATTTATCGGCAGGGATACAAGGGCGAGATATTCATCGTTGATGACAATTTCATCGGGAATATTTCAAAAACAAAGATGCTGATCAGGGGGATTCTCAAGTGGCAGCAGGAGAGGAACTTTCCCTTCTATTTCATCACCCAGGTCAGCGTGAATGTGGCTCACGATGATGAGATGCTTAACCTGATGTCTGATGCGGCGTTTGGCATGGTCTTTGTGGGCATTGAAAGCCCGGAGGAGTCGACCCTGATAAGCATCCACAAGCAGCAGAATGTCCGCGAAAAGCTGATCGACAGCGTGAAGAAGATCCAGGCGAAAAGAATCATCGTCATGGGCGGATTCATTATCGGTTTCGACACCGACACCGATAAGACATTCGACGCCCAGATAAACTTTCTTCAGGAGGCGGGAATTCCGATCGCGATGGTGGGGCTGCTGGCGGCGATGATGAACACCCAGCTTTACCGCCGCCTGAAGAAAGAGAACAGGTTAGTCGGCAACGGCTGGCATTCGTACAACAACATCGACCTGTACCTGAACTTCAGGCCCGTTATGCCGGAGAAGCAATTGATCGAGGGATACAAGCGGGTCATCGACGAGATATACAGCCCGAAGAAATGGTTCCAGCGGTGCCTGACAATGCTGGAGCACTATCCAAAGGACCCGCCCCCGCGGACGGTGCAGATGTTCAAAGACGATGCCACGCTCCGGCACAAGATCATCTGTATCACCAGGGACCTGCTCTTCTTCATCAAACAGGTGTTCTCCTTTTATGGCCTCGAATATATCAAATTCATGTTCAGGGCCAGGAAGGTGAACCCTGCGAACGCGCTGGCGGGAATCGCGTTCGCAGGGACATTCCCCCATTATTACAGCATCGCCCAGCAGATTGTCAAAGCCGGGTACACCTGTATCGATGACCTCGACACGAAAAAGCTGGAGACCGAGCCGCGCCTGCAGGCGGTTTGATTGATATATGCGTTGCGTATCTGGTGTGCCTGTCGGCTATACCGGCCGGCAGGCACACCAGATACTTCTCACTTCACGGTTGTTTCCATATATTCAACTGTCTTATCAGCGTCCCATCAACCCACGGATGGAGGCAGGTGTGGCGCCGGGATCTCAATATGTCAGGGTGACCAGGATGATATCGAAGCTTTTTTCCGGTCTGATGATCTCGATGGTGAATATTTCCCCGGTCATAAAAAAGCAGGTCTGGCGGTTCGTGTACTGGAAGATCGCCCATCCCAGGTATGATGTTGATTTTCTACTGATGAACTACGGATACCGGTACCCGGGTCGGAACGCGGCAGGAATTCCCTTTGAAGACTTTGACAAACCCTTTCACCACTCTATCCAGCTCTATCACAAGGTTGCTTCGGGGGTTCCCCTTGCCGGGAAAGACGTCCTGGAAATAGGGTGCGGCCGCGGCGGCGGAGCAGCGTACATCAACAGGACCTTCATGCCCCGCGGGATGACCGGGATCGACTTTTCCGCCCGCTCCATCGCCTTTGGCGTGAGCTATCACCGGGAGGTAAACCTGAGGTTTTTGCACGGCGATGCTGAATCGCTGCCCCTGAAGGGCGAGTCGTACGACGCGGTCATCAGCGTGGAATCATCACACTGCTGTTCCTCTTTTGAGCGGTTTATCGCCGAGGTCGGCAGGGTCCTCAGGCCGGGAGGGCATTTTCTTCTCGCGGATTTCAGAACGCCGCGCGGTGTGCAATCGATACGGATAAAACTTGCCCGCATTGGCTTCATGCTTCTTCATGAAGAAGACATCACGGCCAACGTTCTCGGCTCCATGGAAATGACCCATGACTACAAGCTGCGGAATATCGAGGAGAAATCGCCACTGATCTACCGGAAATTCATCAGGCAGTTCAGCGGCACCATCGGGTCCCAGGCGTTTCAATATTTCCGGAATGGTTCATGGGAGTATCGCTACTTTATCTTTCAAAAAATCACGGCGTAAAAAAGCCAGCCGGGCCGATCATCTGCGATTATTCGATTTATCTGCCGCGTTGTTCCGGTCCGAAGATGATCCGGTGCAGCTGGAGGTTCAGGCGCACGGGAAGCCGGTCATCGAGAATGCGCTCGGCCAGCTCCCTGGCGGGTATGGCGCCAGCGGCAGGGGAAAAATTGATCACCGTGCCTTTTTTTGTAAGATATTTCGCGATGAAATCCTTCGAAAACTCATAGTCTACGGCGTTTGAGATTACGAACTTGATTTCGTCCCTATCGGTCATGTATTTAAGGTTTCGCATTTCAAATGAGTCATCCTCGCCGCTTGAGGGGGTCTTCACGTCGACGATTTTCCGTGCCTGCTCCGGCAGGTCTTTTATGAGGATGCTGCCGTTGGTTTCGACCTGGCAGCGCCATCCGCGTTCGAGTATCTCCTTTGCCAGCTGAATCGACCCGGCCTGGATAAGGGGCTCGCCGCCGGTAATGGTCACGTGATCGAAGGGGGCGTGGCCCTCAATTTCTGCCAGGACTGCCTCTATCTCCATGGGTGTCCCGCCCTCCCGGGCGTAACGGGTATCACAGTAGGTGCAGTCAAGGTTGCACCCGGTGCAGCGTACGAATACTGAAGGATGCCCCGCCGTGGTAGTTTCGCCCTGGATGGAGCGGAATATCTCGGTGACCGTGATTATCATGCCCCCGGTATACCACACGGGAAAAAATAAGTCAACGGGCATTTTTAATTTTCCCGATCGCCGGCCGGGCCCTGCGACAATTTGTCGCTTGAATATTTATACAAGGTGCATACTATTGGTAACACCGGGACCGGGATGCTGTCGTACCATATAATCCCCCGGCAGGCGCCGGAAACCGCCGGTTGAGAAGGAGCGATCTATGTCATGCTTTGAAACGGGACCGATACGGCCCCCGAGCGAAGCGCAGAGCATCCTGCTGCGCCTTACCCGCAACTGCCACTGGAACAAGTGCGCCTTCTGCCCCGTGTACAAGGGGACGCAGTTTTCCATGCGCAAGCTTGATGAGATAAAACAGGACATCGAAACGATAGCCGGTATCGCCGATTCCATATACGGAGAGCTTGACCGTCTCTACCCTGACCGCCCGGACGATACTCCCGTGGTGCGGGTCATGCGGGAGATGGATTTTGGCCATGGCATTGACGATGGGTGCGCGCGGCAGGTTGCGTTCTGGATTTACCATGGCATGAAAAGCGTTTTCCTTCAGGACGCTGATTCACTGGTGCACAAAACCGGCGACCTGGTCGAAATACTCGAGCTGGCGAGGAAAAAATTCCCGTCTGTTGAAAGGATCACCACCTACTCACGCGCGCGGACGATCAGCCGGAAGCCGCTGGACGACCTGAAAGAGATCAGGAAGGTGGGTCTGAACAGGATACATATCGGCATGGAGTCCGGATCGGACACGGTCCTTGCCTTGATAAACAAGGGCGTAACGCAGGAAGAGCAGATCACGGCAGGGAGGAACGTGATAGCGGCGGGGTTCGAGCTTTCCGAATATTACATGCCCGGCATTGGAGGAGAGGAGCATACGGCCGAAAACGCCGTTGAATCCGCGCGGGTCGTCAACGCCGTCAATCCGACCTTTATCCGTATCCGGAGCACCATTCCCGCGCCCGGCACGCCCCTTGCGGGCATGATGGCTGAAGGGCGCTGGAAGCCTCTGACCGAGCAGGGCAAGGTCCGGGAAATCAGGCTTTTTATCGAAAAGCTTGACGGGATTGACAGCAGGGTGCGGAGCGATCATATCATGAACCTGCTTGAGGACGTGGAGGGAACGCTGCCCGGAGACAAAGAGCGCATGCTCGGGACAATCGACCGGTTTCTCGGCATGGACCCTGACGCGCAGGAGTCGTTCATCGTAGGACGGAGAATCGGTCGCTTTCGCACCCTTTCCGATTTTGGCCCTTCGTCAGAGGTCGAGGCGATCAAGCGTGAAATCAAGAGCAGGTTCGGCTCTCTTGAAGAAGGCATGCTTCAGATAGTTTCCAACTTTATCTGAGACCTTTCTGATGCGCGGGAAAATATTTCATCACGCGTACTATTTACTCTTGACATTTCCGGCGAGCTCTGGATATTTTTATTCAGCATATAAGCCGCATTTATATCCGCATGCTGCCGTGTACGCGGCGCATATCCGGAATTCTAATGAAGATAACAAGCATTGTTGAAGATACCATAGTCACTTTGGAAATTGAAGGCTCTCTTTCATCTGAAGCCAAGATGGCGTTTGACGGCGCGGTCAACGAATACGCATCAGGGCCGTACCACTGCATCCTGGACCTTGCCCGGGTGACCTTCATTGACAGCACCGCTATAGGGTCAATCGTAAAATATTATTCCATATTCCGCAGTGACGGCAGGTATTTTCTTATAGCCGGCATTAACAAGCAGATTTACGAAGTGTTCAATCTGACCGGGATCAACAGGCAGATTTCCATATTCGATTCCCCGCTGCATGCCAAGAATTTTATCCTCGGCTCGTGACCGGCCGATCTGTATACGGAGATACCCTGAATGTTTATAATTGCATGCCTCGGGAACCCAGGCAGAAAATACGTGAAGAACCGGCATAATATCGGCTTTCTGCTGGGCGAGTATGCCGCCGACCTGTTCGGCATCAGGCTGGGCTCGTCTTCCTTCAATGCCCTCTCCGGCAAGGGCCTGCTGCGCGAGCGCGAGGCGCTTATCATGCTGCCGCTTACCTATATGAACGAAAGCGGCCGCCCCGTGCGTGCGGCGATCGATTTTTACCGGGTACCGGCGGAGCGTCTGCTGGTGATACATGACGAGATCGAGCTTCCCTTCGGGGAGTTTCGAACAAAATTCGGCGGAGGGCATAAAGGCCACAACGGCATCAGGTCCATAATCCAGGAGGTCGGGACGCCCGATTTTCACCGTATCAGGTTCGGCGTGGGCAGGCCCGGCAATCCGGATGTCGGCGTCGCTGACTATGTGCTTTCAAATTTTACCGGTGAAGAGCTGGCACAGATCCGGGAGTTTGCCCCATCAGTAGTTGAGATGATGATGTCCATTATGGACGCGGGCGCATAACCCGGCCGGAGGGCACCTCCATCCCGCCTTTTTCTCACCGGGCTGTACAATCAGAAACAACAAGGAGGCGCGTATGCGTGTCGTAGTCCCTCTCGCGGAAGGATTTGAGGAGATCGAAGCCGTTACAATAGTCGATGTGCTCCGGCGATCGGGGATCCAGGTCGAAACGGCGTTTCTTGAAAAAAATCAGGTTACGGGCTCACATTCGATAACCGTGGCGGCCGATAAGAATATTGAAGGGATCGCGGTGTCCGATTATGACTGCATCGCCCTTCCCGGGGGCATGCCGGGCAGTGCAAACCTCAGGGATGACAGCAGGATCGTCGGACTGATCAGGGACATGGCGGCAGCGGGAAAGCTGGCGGCTGCCCTGTGCGCCGCGCCGATAGTACTCGGGTCTGCGGGCGTTCTCGCGGGCAAGCGCGCCACCTGCTATCCGGGGTTCGAGGGTCAGCTGGGGGGCGCCATCCATATACCGGAGCCTGTGGTCCGGGATGGAAACGTCATAACAGGGAAGGGCCCCGGGTGCGCGATACCCTTTGCGCTGGAGCTCGTTGCGGCGCTTGCGGGAGCGGAAGCCGCGGCGGCTCTGAAGGATACCATGCAGGTGTACTGGATGTAATGCGATGAAAGATCAGAGCAGGCGGCTGTTCAAGGCTGGCTCCTACATCTACATCGAGGGCGACGAGGACGTCGATGACGTCTATATCGTTGAAAAGGGCCTCGTCGAGTTCAGGAGCTCGAACGATCGGGTGCGTACCCACGGCAACAACGCCGGTCCCGGGGACGTGTTCGGATTCATATCGGCGCTGAGCAGGCGCCCGCGCATGGAAACCGCGTTCGCGAAGGTTAATACGTCCGTCATCGAGTTCACGCGGGAAAAATTCCTCCTGCTCCTCAAAAAAAATTCCGAAATCGCCATCAAGCTTCTCAATTCATACGCGGATGAGCTGCGGCTGTATGACACCCTGATGTTTCCCGTGAGCGGCGCCAGCGGCGTGTTTCTGCCCGAGGACATGCAGCTTTTCAGCCTGGGCGAATATTATTTCAGGATGAAGATGCATGCGAACGCCCTCTACGTATTCGAGCAGTATCTCGCGCTCTTTCCGGAGGGAACGGACCGAAATTCCGTTATGAAGCATATTGAAGAGATACGGAAAACAGGGGTTAAAAATGTCCCCGGGCCCGCTCTGGTGGGAATCTATCGCCGCTACGGAGACCGGCAGATAATATTCTGCGAGCATGAGCCGGGAAACGAGCTTTTCATCATTAAAAAAGGGAAGGTGAAGATCGTCAAATATCATGGCGAGAGCGAGGTCATCCTCTCGGTGCTGAAAGAGGGGGAGATATTCGGCGAACTGGCAATTGTATCGGACAAGCCGCGCAATGCCACCGCCGTCAGCTTCGGCACGACCGAGGTTCTGCCCATCGACAAGGAATCGCTTCTGAAGCTCATAGAGAAATCCTCCGACCTGCTGCTCCGGATTTTCACCGCGATCAGCCAGCGCGTCTGGTTTACCTTCATACGGATGGAATCAAAGTTCTACGAAAAACCGATCACCCGGGTATACGCATTTCTGGAGAACAAGCTGATAGAGGACAATGTATCGCTGAAAAGCAGGGAGCCGCATGTTTTCAATTTCGGCATTGACGAGCTTTTGAAAATGAACAGCGTTTCGCCGGAGCGGGTGGCCGCGGTCACCATGGAGCTGACGCGGGACCACAACCTTGATTTTAACATGGGCCGGACCGTGATCAACAATCCCGGTCTTGTATCATCAAAGGCCCGTTACTATCGCTCCCGCGACCACCTGTATGAGGGAAGCGGGACCGAGAGGGACTCTGACCGCGGGGCCTCCCCGGTTGTTGATGCCCAGATGGAAGAGCCGCTTGGGGACCTGGCCGACATGAGGCTGCCGGAATCGGCACGGCAGGCGGAAGATGCCGGCGTACCGAGCTCCCTTTTCGATGAGCTCGAGGAAGAAGTGGGGAACGCGGACCGATAGTAATTTTCCCGCCGATGGTTTTCCCGGTCGGCAAAATAAGCCTGATTTGCTCAATCCCGCGCCGATTTTTGATTGACTCGCGCCTGTTCCCGGGACAGCTTTGTCTGAGATGCTGACGGCGGAGGGAATCGATGAAATACACAGTGGTAAAACAGTTTTCAAACGGATTCATAGACAATATCTTCAATTTCATCTTTAAATGGGCCGATTGCGGAAAGATGTTCCTTGAATTCCTCTGGTCCTTTCTGGATATATGGATCGCCTTTTTCCTTATCTTCTACAACGCTTTCATGTATGTCTATTACCTCTTCCTGTTTTTTATAGACCGCGGCGCGGAATCGAGCGCCGGCTATTTTCGTCTTCGCGGCTCGTATGCCGGCACTTCTACGATTCCGAAATTTGAGATGACGCGCTCAGGAGGATCGGTGCCGCCCCAGTACGGGAAACAGGCCGTGAGCAGGGCGGCCGAGTCCGTCGCGGCCAGGACCGGGGACGCGGCAGGAGCGGCCGCGCAGACCTTTTCCAACCTGAGGTCTTCTGCGGCGCGCGGGATAAAGAAATCCGTGATAAAAGAATTTTTCAACGCCCTGGTCGATTTTTTCAGGTCATTGGGAAAAGCCCTGGTCGCCCCCTTCAAGAAACTGGTCCTCCTTTTTGACCGTGGCGCTGAGCTTCGCAAGCAGCGTGAGGCCGCCAAGTCAGAGGAGAGCAAGAGCCTCATCGATGAGTATATGAAAGAATACGAAAAAAAGCGCCGGTGATCACGCGCGCCCGGATCCGAAACGCGCCATTAATTCACGGGTTGCACATACTAGAGCCATGACGAGGAATGTATGATACACAAGAACGTTATTACCGATTTTTCGCCGAAAGTATACGATCCCGTTGTCGATCCCACCGCGTACGTCCACCCGCTCGCAGCGGTTATCGGGAACGTGACCGTGGGAAAGAACGTGCTGGTGTCGCCTTTTGCGTCGGTTCGCGGCGACGAAGGCCAGCCCCTCTATGTCGGCGACAATGCCAACGTGCAGGATGGCGTGATTATCCACGCGCTTGAGACCGAGATGAAGGGACAGGCGATTGAAAAAAACTGCGTCACGGTAGACGGTCGTACGTACGCGGTATACGTATCGGCCAATGTTTCCCTTGCCCACCAGGTTCAGGTGCACGGTCCGGCCTTTGTGGGGCATGACACCTTTATCGGGATGCAAACCCTCCTGTTCAAGGCGCGGGTCGGCAACAATTGCGTAATCGAGCCGAAATGCCTCATCCTCGGCGTCTCAATCCCGGACGGGCATTACATTCCCGCAGGCAGCGTTGTGACGGACCAGGCCACTGCAGACTCCCTTGCGAAAAAGATCTCGGATGATTACGCCTTCAAGGACCTGAACAAGGGGGTCATACACGTGAACACCCATCTTGCCGCAGGATACAACAAGGCGGGAATATAGCACCCGCGGGCGGGCCGTTCTTGAAGAGGCGCGCTGTTTACTGCATTGCCGGGGCCTTCCTGGTGATGCTCATCCCACTTTCATGCTGGATGTATCTGGCGCTGGGAGATGCTCCCCCCGGAGATGCGCTGAAGCGGTTCGAGTCGCAGCCGAATTATTATGACGGCAGGTTCCACAATGCAGACCCTGCGGCGGGGGTTGCCGTCGGCCCCCTCGACGCGGCCGGAATCATCGTGGAGCACTTTCGCAAGCCGCCGCGCACGCGCCCGGCAGCGCCCGTACCATCGGTTACATCTGATCTGAACGCAGTCACCCGGTCCGCCTCCGTGGTCTGGTTCGGCCATTCATCGTACCTCATACGGTCGAAAGGCTATACCGTGCTGGTCGACCCGGTCCTGTGCGGGTATGCGGGCCCTCTCCCTTGTATGATGAGGGCATTTCGGGGGTCGGACGCGTATCATCCGGGGGATCTTCCCGCCATCGATCTTCTCGTTATCACCCACGACCATTTTGATCACCTGAGTCGTGAAACCGTTATCAGGCTGAAAAAAAAGATCAGAAGGATCATTGCTCCCGTCGGTGTCGGTTCCCATTTTGTGTTCTGGGGATTTGATCCTTCCATGATTACGGAATTGAGCTGGAACGAAACGTCTGTTTTGCGTGACGGCGTCCGGATCACCGCTGTTCCCGCGCAGCACCTTTCGGGCAGGGGCTTCGTCCGGGACAGGACGCTGTGGGCATCGTTCGTGCTGCGCGTGCACGGCGTCACGCTCTTTATTGGCGGCGACGGCGGCTATGGCGCACACTTCCGAGAGATCGGCGCAACATACGGGCCTTTTGATCTGGTGATGCTTGAGAACGGGCGATACAACCGGCGATGGTCTGCAATCCACATGCGGCCGGAAGAGGTGATTGCGGCAGCGATCGACCTTCGCGCGCGCATGGTGATGCCCGTACACTGGGGGAAGTTCGAAACGCGGAGCCATGACTGGAACGAACCGATCAGGCGGCTCCTTCGAGAAGCGGGCAGGCGGGGCGTAGTCGTGACGGTACCGATGATCGGCGAGACATATCCGGTGGGCGCGCCGGCCCGCCGGGCGGCGTGGTGGGAGCTGGATTGAAAGACGCCTCTTCTCGGCCCTGAAACGGCTGCCGCACCGGGCACGCTTATCCCTGGTCAAGCGGCGTTTTGCAGTTTCTGCAGAATCGCGCGCCCCGGTACAGTGACACATGGCACGAGGGGCATGAATACCTGGCGGCTTCCTCCGCCAGCCAGCGTTCGGTGCCTATCTCCCGCCAACGGGGTACTGATCGCAGAATGACCTTTTTCCCTTCCGCGATCGGGAACGCCTCGATTTTCGCGCAGGGAAATTCGTCGCACTGGAAGCATCCCTCGATCTTCTTTTCCTTCGTGCAGGATTTTATCGGGCAGACTCTGCAGTAGAGGAAAATGCTTTCGGGATCGTCAGACAGACATCCGGCGCAATGCGCCTGGGCGGGCGTGACCCCGAAGGCCCCGGCGAATTTCTCTCTCAGCTTTTCGTTGTTTTCCTGCGTGGCGATGTACACGCCACACGCGCCGCAGTAGAGACCGCACGGCGCGGCAAGTTGTTTATCCATGGCCACCACCCCGTTTGCTATACGTATATGCGGCTCAACTGAGCCGCTCCATGATTTTCTCATGGTACTCGGGGAGGAACACCTTCCCGGTCCTTTTTTCAACAAGCATATTGTAACGGAGCTGCTTTTCGTTCAGCCGGGCCCGCAGGGCAACCTTCTCCTCGTCGCTCGCGCAGATCCTGAGGAGCTCGTTGATGGAGGAAATCTCCCTTCTGAGCGAAATCTCCTCGGGAATGATACCGGCGTTGCGCATTATTTTTACCGCCATCCGGAGTTCGGGGGAAACGTTATCAAGACCGTCGTTGGGCAGGGGCCTTCCCGCGAAGGGATTGTTGTCGAATTCACCCCGCTCCATGGACTCGAGTATCCTTCGTTCAGCGATGATTTCGAACGCGTACATGATTAATCTGTCGAGCGCCGGGAGATATATTGCAAGCAAAAATTATATTTTCAGGCATGGCCATGCACCCTGCGGCTCGGCCCGTTTTTCCGGTGCCTTGCCGGCCCATGTTCCGTAAGAGAATAAAATAATTAATGATTGAACATATTTGGATATTATGATACAGGTGCAATGGCCTTGAAAAAACGCGAAAGGATGTCTCTGGTGGCAAAAAATAACTATAAGTTCGAGAAGCGAAAAAAAGAACTGGCGAAGAAAAAAAAGAAGGAAGAGAAGCAGCAGCGCCGGCGGGACAGGGGGATCGCGGACAATGAGACAGGTCCGGATGAAGATCGGCCTGTTGAAGATGGGGATTAACGATACCCTCGATTATCATTATTCAGGAAGACCCCCCTCTATGAAACGCAAACCCGGATACGGCGATGTGCCTGAAGGCTTTGACGCCTACGACTCATCTGAAATCGTGATCATGCCGGTCCCCTATGACGAAACCTCCACCTGGATGAAGGGGGCGGACAGGGGGCCTGACGCGATCATAGAGGCCTCGTGGAACATGTATCTCTACGATATAGAAACCGACTTGGAGGTGTACCGGCGGGGCATTCACACCGACGGGCCGGTGAGGGAAAAGGCGACGCCGGAAGAGATGGTCCGCGCCGTGCGGGAGCGGGCGGCGCGGCACCTTGGCGCGAACAAATTCCTGGTAACCGTGGGCGGCGAGCATTCGGTAACTGTCGGCGCCGTGCAGGCGCACGCGGAGCATTATGACAATCTGTCGGTGCTCCAGCTGGACGCCCACGCGGATCTCCAAAATGAATTCAACGGTTCCAGATACAATCACGCGTGCGCGATGGCCCGGGTCCGCGAGCTGTGTCCCGTGGTGCATGTCGGCATCAGGAGCATGGACGCCGGCGAGCGGGCCGCGGCCGAGCCGGGTCATGTCTTTTATGCTGAAGAGATACAAGGGAGGGATGAATGGATGGACAGGGCCGTGGGTCTTCTTTCAGAACAGGTATACGTCTCCATCGATCTGGACGCTTTTGATACGTCCATCATGCCCGCGACCGGAACGCCTGAGCCGGGAGGCCTTTCCTGGTATGATGTCATTTCGCTGCTGAAAAAAGTCACCGGGTCACGGCGGGTCGTGGGGTTCGACGTGGTCGAGCTGTGTCCGCATCCCTACAGCAAGCATGCCGATTACCTCGCCGCAAAGCTCATCTATCGATTGCTGAGTCTTGTCTTTACATCCCGCTGATGCCGGAACACCCGGTTCAGGATCGGGTCTTGATCCTTTTCACGATATAGGGCAAGACCACGCCCAGGGCAATGTATTTTTCCTGCAGCACCCTGGGAAGATGCTTGAAGTCGCGTACCTTCCCGCGGCAATTCTCCTCGCCGCAGAGGCAGTCCATCTCCCAGCAGTCCTCATCCATCGTGGTGGAGTAATCGAAGGAGAGCTCTTCGCCTTTTCGTATGTCCCGGATTGCGATGAATTCGATCCTCCCGTCGCGATAGACAAGCCCGCCGTTTGGATTGCAGGAATGATTGATGAGGTCGTCGGCGTTTCCGGAGGGGCCCATGAACAGGTCTTCGTCTATCTGGAGATAGTGATTGTTCAGGGGGTCATGCATGTTTTTGTATTCGCACATGGTGCATACCGGACCGGTGAATTCGCACACGAATTCACCCTTCCGGATGTCGGCATCCGCATAAACGGCCTTTCCTTTTTCCGATTCACGTATTACCAGATGACATTGTTTCATCAGCTGCACCCTCACGTGACCGGCGTATCAGGAGGTTATTTTTCGTCAATTATTTTCGTTTTTCGCCGGCGGCATTTTAAGCTTTTGCCCAGGGAATATCAATGTCGGATACTGTATCTTGTCCCGGTTGGCGTTGTAGATATCAATCCACCGCTTGGAATCGCCCAGCTGTTTTTCGCTTATTGATACCAGGTCGTCTTTGACCTGAACGACGTAGAAATCACCCTTTTCTTCCACCGGCGCGGCAGGCTTGCTCTCGTCGGTAACGACATCCTCCCGGGGCTTGCTGTCCACGGTTTTCTGCTCCTGGACCTGGAGGGGCTCATCCTGCTTGATTGATATCTCGGACGGGCAGAATCTTCCTTTGACCTGGTCCCGGAAGTTCGGCGATACTATCATGGCGATGATGAAGAGAATGGCGATAATAAGGACGATTAAGAGCAGTCTCATTATCAGACTCATCTTGCCGGAAGGCTTTTTCGGCTCTCTTGGTCTGACCGGCGTGGATATCTCGCTTTCTACGTATGGCTCATCGCGGAAAACGGCTGCCGCGGATTTTTTTGCCGCAGTTTTTTTTGGGGGAGCTGTTTTTTTAGCAGCTTTTTTCGCTGTTTTTTTAGCTGATTTCTTTGATGTTTTTTTCGCGGGTGCGCCGCCGGAGCTTTTTTTTGCAGCCCATTTCCTTATTTCCGTGCGAAACCACCTGTCCGATTCCGGGGTGAAATCGAATTTGTCGCGAATGTACTGCATGGTCCGCTTTTCAATATCGGTATAACCGGTTGAATCTTTGACCTTGCCGAGTATCTTTTTAGCGTCACTCAATGAGATACGGCCGTCGCCCCTTCCCTTTACCGATTTTTCCGCGGCATCGAGCAGAGCTTTATCGTAAGTCTTCCCCTTGATTTTTCTGTAATACGTTGCCATCGGTGGACCCCCTTGTTTATTTGTGTTATCCTGCTATCGATTGGTTCAACGGAGTGGAATATTTTTTCTTGTAACAGGTTGCGTATCATGTTCACATCGAATTGTCAAGGAATTATGCGATAAAAATCAAAAACGAGCGCCCGACAGCCAGCTGCTCCGGGGGGTAGGTGAGTGCGTTTTAACGGCGCATTAGAGCGGCTGTTGTATAGGGCTGCCGGTCGCGTTCATAGGCAGGGCTTGATATTCCAGCCTGAAGCTATACCGGGCTTGACTTTTGCGCCCGCGTTCTGCATGATTGATTCTCCGGATTTCGCGTGTAGATCATGTCGGGTGCGCGAAGGGTAAACCGCTATGGAAATAATACCGCTGCACATGGTTCCTGAGCTTGGTCCGCTCCTGGCCAGATGGTCATACAATGAATGGTATCGTCACCGCTCAATAGATTTCAGCCTTGTGCTGCATACCTATCTGGCGCGAACAAAGGACAATTCACTGCCGCAAAGCTTTGTGGCCATGGATGAAGGCAGGCCCGCGGGCATGGTGACCCTGAAGCTTGACGACCTCTGGTCCCGGAAGGATCTCAATCCATGGCTCTCCTCGCTGTATGTTGTGCCCGAGGCGCGGAGTCGCGGCACGGGCCATGCATTGGTTCGGACTGTGCTTGCGCGCGCCCGGGAGCTCGGTTTCGCCAGTGTAAATCTCTTTCTCGGCCAGGCAAACATGGAACAGCTCGAGAGATACTATGCGAAACGCGGGTGGGAGGTTGTGGGCGCGGCCCTGGACAATGACGGGGTCGATACGAAGATAATGATGTTCCGCATGGGATAGCGGTATCCCCGCACCCGAGCGGATTCAGCTACGCCATGCGGTATTTTTTGTTCCTGAACAAGTTGATGCAGATTTTCACGACATCCGCATCAAAGAGCTTTCCCTGCTTGTCTGAAATCTCGGACAGTGCGGCGTCTATCCCCAACGAAGGGCGATAGGGCCTGTCGGAGGCCATGGCCTCCACCACGTCGGCGACGCAGAGTATGCGCGCTCCGAGCAGGATGTCCTTTCCGGCAAGACCGCGGGGATACCCCGATCCGTTCAGCCATTCGTGATGTTGATACACCATTTCCGCAAGGGGCCAGGGAAACTCGATCGTATTCAATATGTCGTATCCTATCTGCGGGTGTGTTTTGATAAGCTCGAATTCAATCGGCGACAGCCTTCCCGGCTTGCTCAATATCTCGGTAGGGATGCAAATTTTGCCAAGGTCATGGATGATCCCGGCCATATATATGCCTTCGACATCCTTGTCCGAAAGGTTCATCTCCGTTGCTATTGTTCTGGCGATGTCCGCGACCCTGCGCTGGTGGCCGGCGGTATAGGGATCGCGGGTTTCCAGCGTCTGCGCCATAGCCTGGATAATTCCACTGATGGATTTCTTGATCTGGCTTAAGCTCTCCTTCAGCCTGATTTCCGATTTGACCCGTTCCGTGTCGTCTCTCAGAATTATTACCGAGCCCGACTTTTCGCCGTTGATGTCGTTAATGGGTGACAGGCTGAAATCGACCGGCACGTGTCTGCCGCTCGGTGAGATGAAATAATTGTAATGGATATTGATCGCAGTCGCCTTATCGTCATGCATCCCGTTGTATCGTATCTGCATGACTTCGTTGAATTTTTTTCCTATCAGCCTGTCGATGGTCAGCTCGGTGATTTTTTCGGCAATTGGATTGACATAAGTGATCTGGTCGGTGGTATCCATGACGAACACCGCGTCGCCGATACTGTTAAGTATGGTGAAAAACCTGAGTTCGCTCTCCTTGAGCCGGTCTTCCATTTCATGGCGGAGCAGCGCGAGATCTATTGCCGATTTGAGCTCTTTCTTATCAGGGGGCTTTACGATGTATCCGGACGGATCTGTCGTGAGCGCTCTCTTCAGTGTGATGTCGTCGGAGCTGGAAGTGATGTATACGACCGGGACACTGCTGGTTTCGTTTATCTTTCGCGTCGCTTCGATTCCGTCGAGCTCCCCTTCCAGCATGATGTCCATGAGGATCAGGTCAGGGTTGAGGTGAATCGTTTCGTGGACGGCTTCCTCGCCGGTTGCAACTATCTTGATGATACGATGCCCTATCTCTTCAATAAATTTATTGATAAGCAGTATCGTTGTTTTCTCGTCTTCTACGAGCAGTATCTTTTTACTCATTGACACGCCTTAATCAAAAACGTTCCCTTGCTCACGCACATAGTGCGACATAATATCAGAAAATTGTATTAATTGTGCCAAGTATGGCATATTTAATAAAAATATTCCAGTATTTATTCTTTAAATTTTTAAATTAGGTGAATATCTGTCATTGACCGCGTTTTTAATCGGCCTGACCGTCCGGATATCCGGCTCCGTAATTTTCACAGGGACAGGAAAGAATGGATTGATAAAAATCTTTATAGACAAAAAAAATATCGGTATATTTATAGTCACAAATCAAGGATTGCTTATTTTATAAGCATCAGCGTGCTTGTGTTATCAAAAGGGCGCGATACAAACCGCACTTCCCTTTTTTAAAAAAAGATGACAGTTGTTCGAGGAGGAGTTTTCCATGCAAAGTCTTGGTATCAATATTGGGTCTTCAAGCATCAAGGCCGTGCTGCTCGACGATGGCCGAATTCATTGGAAAACGAATGTAGCCCACGAGGGTAATTTTATCGAAACCCTCAGGGGCGTGCTGATGGATAAAAGCCTGCCGGCAGGTGTTTCCTCGATAGTCACCGGTACGGAAGGCCGCTATCTCCTGAACATGAACAACGTCGTCGAATCGATCTGCATCGAGGAGGCTTTAAAGCGCCTGAATCTGAAAGTGGACGCCGTTGTATCGCTCGGCGGTGAAAATTTTGTCGTGTATACGATCGATGAAAACGGAAGGATCATTACCAGCTTTGCGGGGAACAAGTGCGCGTCTGGAACCGGAGAATTCTTCAAGCAACAGCTTGGCAGGATGGACCTCAGGCTTGGCGATGTTGACAGGCTGCCAGAAACCGCGAGGGTCTGCCATATGTCATCGCGGTGTTCGGTGTTCATGAAGAGCGACTGTACCCACAAGCTCAACAAGGGGGAGGCAACCAAGGCCGATATCGTGCTGTCCCTTTCCGACGTAATGGCGACAAAGGTGACCGACTTCCTCAAACGCGCGCGGATCAGGAACGGCCGCGTGCTTCTCGCCGGCGGCGTTACCCGGAACAGGTATATCATCAGATTTCTGAAAGAGAAGCTGCCCGACATCGAGTTTATCGTGCCGGAGGAGGCGCCGTATATCGAGGCCTTTGGAGCGGCCTGCCTGGCGGATTCGTCAGGGAGCCCCTTCCCTGGTCTTGGAAACCTGTTCAAGCCCCAGAAGATAGAATTCGCGCGCTACCAGAGCCTTGAATCCGCGTCGGGGCAGGTGAATTACCTGACCGCGAAGCGGGGCGCTGCGAAGCCGGGCGGCGAGTACATCCTGGGAGTGGACGGCGGATCGACCACCACCAAGGTGGCCCTCATCGATATCGACACCGACGAGATCGTGGCCTCCCATTACGGGCGCACCCACGGCGACCCGGTGAACGCGCTCAAAGAGTGCCTGGTCGAGGTCAAGAAACAGCTCGCGAAGCAGATCGGCGATGCGAATATCAACATCACGATCGCTTCCACGACCGGATCGTCGCGGGAGATACTGGGAGTGTTCCTTGAAACGCCGGCCGTTTACAACGAGATCATCGCCCACGCGGTGGGCACCACCTATTTCAAACCGGACATCGATACCATTTTCGAAATCGGCGGGCAGGACGCGAAATATGCGCTGCTAAAAAACAAGGTTCCCATCGATTACGCCATGAACGAGGCCTGTTCGGCAGGAACCGGCTCCTTCCTCGAGGAATCAGCCTCAGGAGACCTGAACATCACCGACGTGCGCGACATCGGCGATATTGCCGTGCGGGCGAAAGGGCCGCTCAAGTTCGGCGAGCAGTGCTCGGCCTTCATCAATTCGGATATCAGGAAGGCGATCCAGCTGGGGGCCTCGCGCGAGGACATCACGGCCGGGATAATCACCTCGATCGTTTCAAATTATCTGAACCGGGTGGTGGGCAACCGCACCATCGGCAACAACATCGTCCTCCAGGGGGGCGTGGCGCTGAACAAGGCGGTACCGCTCGCTTTTGCCATGCTCACGGGAAAGAATATAACCATTCCGCCCGATCCCGAGCTCCTGGGGTGCTTCGGCGTGGGGATTCTGGCCAAGCAGAAATTTGATGAAGGCGTTATAGACAAGGGCAGCTTCGACATAGACGCAATCCTGAACACGAAAATCGTATACGAGCGGGAGTTCGCCTGCAAGGCGTGCGACAACGAGTGCCCCATCCGCGTCCTGAATGTGAACGGTCATAAGTACATGTTCGGCGGCCGTTGCAACAAGTACGCGAACATGAGAAAAAAGAAAAAGATCGATGAAGCGAAGGTATTTAATTACATAGATAAGCGGGAGCATCTGATGTTCGTCGAAATCGCGCCGCGAAAGGAGGATTTCGTCAAGAAGCGAGATTTCACCGTGGGTATTCCCAAGGCCTTTTCGGTCTATACCCTCTGGCCCCTCTATTCCTGGTTTTTCCATACCCTGGGGATCGAGACGCGACTGTCCGAGGAGATATCCCATGACGGCGTGGCGCGTACTGAGGGCTCGTATTGCTTTCCCGCCGAAATAGCCCACGGAGCGGTCCAGGACATTCTCGATTCAGGCCTGGATTACGTGTTTGTTCCCCATTTCAGAGACCTGGAGAGCTATGTCGACGATGTACACGCAACCTTCTGCCCTATCACGCAATCGCTGCCGTATTACATCAAGAAGGCATTCCCCGAGGTTGATGAAAACAGGCTTCTCTCCCCGGTCGTGAGCTTCAAGTTCGGTCTGGAAAAAGCGGTTGAGGGATTCATCAGCATGGGCGAAGCCCTGGGCGTTCCCGAGCGGGAGGTTCGGAAGGCCTTCGCCGTCGGCTGCGAGAAGCAGGAGGAATTCTGGAACAGGTACCGGGAGATGGGCAGGGAAGCGTTTGAAATGGCGCGGGCGGCCGACCATCCGGTCATAGCCATCCTGGGGAGGCCCTATAACGCTTTCACCAGGGACGCGAACATGGGCATCCCGCTCAAGTTTGTCACCCGCGGGTATTCCGTCATTCCTTTTGACATGCTGCCCATCGAGCAGGCGCGCATCTTCGATAACATGTACTGGTATTATGGCCAGCAGGACATGAAGGCGAGCGTGTTCCTGAAAGACGAGCCTAACATCTTTGTCACGTTTATAACCAATTTTTCCTGCGCGCCAGACTCCTTCATGCTGCATTACGTGAAGTGGATTATGGGCACCAAACCGTTCCTGGTCCTCGAGTTGGATTCTCATTCCGCTGACGCGGGAGTGGACACAAGGGTCGAGGCGTTTCTGGACATTATCGAGGGATACCGTTCCAAGCTTGACCAGATACGCGAGGAGCGCTATGATAACGGGCTTCGCTTCATCAACAACGGCGTGGACCCGCTCCACCTGATGGACATAAAGAACAACCGGAAGATAGAGCTCTTTGGCAACCCGCGCGTGAAGATGCTCATGACGAGCATGGGCCGTCTCTCCACGGAGCTCCTGTCAGCGTCGCTCAGGGCCGCGGGCATAACCGCGGAAGCCCTGCCGCTGCCCGATACCTACACCCTGCAGATGGCGCGCAACCATATGTCCGGAAAGGAATGCCTCCCATCGCAGCTGGTGCTGGGGGCCGCCCTCCGTTATTTTTCCTCGGACAAGTACAACAGGGACGACATCTATTGCCTCTTTGTTCCCACCACCACCGGGCCGTGCCGCACCGGCCAGTATTTTGTTTTTTACGAAAATCTATTCAAGGACATGCGGTTTGACAACGTGGTGGTCATCACCCTTGATTCCGACAATTCGTACAACGAGCTGGGGCCGCATTTCAGCAAAAGCGCCTGGTGGGGCCTCGTGGTCGCCGATTACATGAAGGACATAGAGACGTCGCTCCGCACCTGCGCGGTGGATCCGGTCACGGCTATAGCGAAATACGACGAGCTGTGGCAGGAGCTGATCGATGTTACCGAGAAGGACATTGACCAGGTGCTGCCCACTCTCGCGAGCATCGCGGAGGAGATCGCGAAGATCCCACTGAAGCGCAGGGTGGAGGAAACGCCCAAGGTTTTGATCGTGGGGGAAATATTCGTGCGTCGGGACGATTTCGCCGTCGATGAGTTGATCCGCATGTTCAGCGCCCGCGGCATCATCGCGAAGGTGTCGGGCATTACCGAGTGGATATATTACTGTGATCATACGAGAAAGCATGACATCCAGAAAAGGCTCCGTCTGCTCCCCTGGTACTGGAAGCCCTTCTCCAGAGAGCTGCGCGACTATATCGCGTGGAAGCTGGAGGAGATCTATAAGCACGGCGTAGAGCGTAAAGTTAAAAAGGCCCTGGCCGTTACCGGTCTTGTCCCGAAGACGCCGCATGACATGGAACACATCATGGGCAACGCGCAGAACCATTTCGTCAGCGATGACCTCTATTCCGAAATATCAATTTCGAGCGGGGTCGCCGCCACTGCGATGATGGATGATTATTCCGGCATCGTGAACATATCGCCGTTTGCGTGCCTGATCGGCCGTGTTATCGAGGGCCTTATCACTCCCTGGTCGCGCGAACGACGGTTTCCGGTTATCTCGGTGGAAATCGACGGCGATATCCTTCCCCCGGGGATCGTGAACAAGCTGGAAATATTCATGCTCAATGTGCTGCGCTTCCGTCATAACCCGGATGTGTACGACCTAGTTGACCGGGAGGGTAAAGAAGCGGTGACGCTTGACCGTAAGATCATGAAGGGATAGCTCCTTACTTGATCATCTCGACAATCTTCTTTACGTCCTGGGACGCGTCCTTGTCAATTACCAGGATCTCGTTTCCTGCTTCGACAACGACGATATTGGAGAGGCCCACCACGCTGACACGGCTGCTCTCGGCGAACACCGAACAGTTGCTGGCGTTGAGGAAAACCGCGCGCTTTGTATCCGGCGACCGGTTGGCGTTTGCGTCCGGCGGAAGGATTTCGTCGATCGATTTCCAGCTTCCCAGGTCTGTCCAGCCGAAATCGCCGGGAATTACGACCCTGTTGCTGGCACGCTCCATGATGCCGTAATCGATGGAAACAGCCTCGACCGTGTCGAATATCTTTTTCTTCAACTCCCACGGTTCGCCATCATTCGACGCGATCTCCTTCGCGCTCATCTCAGCCAGGGGCGAGAAGGCTTTCACCAGATTGGGAAGCAGAGCGCTGTACTGCCTGAGTATCACAGATGTTTTCCAGACAAAGATCCCGCTGTTCCAGAAGTACCTGCCCGACTCGAAGTACTGCCTCGCACGATCGATGTCCGGCTTCTCCACGAAGGTGTCTATCGGCAGGATCGGGCCTTTTCCGTCCATCGCCTTGATGTACCCGTATCCGGTTTCCGGATATGTCGGCTGTATGCCGATGGTGACGAGACGGTCTGCTTCTGATTCCAGGATGCCCATGCGGAGTATGCGAGTAAATTCGTCCCGGTCCAGGATGTGGTGGTCCGCCGGAAGCGAGATCATAATTGAGTCTTCGAACAGCCTGTCAAGATAGAGGGCCGCGTAGTAGAGGGCCGCTGCCGTGTTGCGTGGCCGCGGTTCGGAGAGCACTGTTCCCGCGACCCCGGACTTTTCGATTTCTTCGCGCGAGAGGTGCTCGTGTTTTTTTGAAGTGACGATGATGACCTGCCCGGGTCCGAGCGGCAGCATCCTCCGAATGGTCTCCTCGAGAAGCGTTCCCTGTCCCGAGAGGTTGTGAAATTGCTTCGGCTTGTCGTCCCGGGAAAGAGGCCAGAGCCTGGTCCCCGCGCCGCCCGCCATGATAACCGGTATAACTTTCATCATCTGTTCCAGAAAAATAAATTTCGTATCTTGAATAAGACGTTTTACGTGACGTATATGTCAACAATTATTCACCATGGGGAAAAGGCTTCCGCGCCGGTGTATCTGCCCGCAGAGCCGTTTGAACCGTAATATACTAAATTCAGATTATTGACGATAATTATACCGGCGCCGCC
>JAFGJX010000122.1 GCA_016928865.1 Spirochaetota bacterium | reverse complement strand
GAAAGTCCGAACACCGCAGGGCAGGGTGCCGGGTAACACCCGGGCGCCGCGAGGCGATGGAAAGTGCAACAGAAAGGATACCGCCCCTCGGCTTCGCTCGGGGCATCGCCCGAAAGGGCGTCGCTCCGAGCGGAGTCGAGGAGTAAGGGTGAAATGGCGAGGTAAGAGCTCACCGCGTCCGCGGTAACGCGGGCGGCACGGTAAACCCCACCTGGTGCAAGGCCAAGTAAGCAGCCGTATCGAATTGCCCGTTCGTGGCTGCGGGTAGGCCGCAAGGAGACGCGCGGCGACGCGCGTCCAAGATAGATTGCCGCATAAACAGAATTCGGCTTATGTCCCCCTCCTTTTTTCACGCGCCGGCGGGTCCCGCCGCGGGCGGGTCCGTGCCGGCGCGTGAAAAAATAAATTCTTGATTTTTTCGGTCGGTCCGCCTAGTGTATGGTTGCCGGAACGGAACACTGGCGGCGGGGCGCACGGAGCGGGGCGCGGCTATTGGTGCCCCTGAAAGCGCCCTCAATCCATGCAGGGAGGTATGCGATGAAACGATTACTGACCATTATGGCCGCGGTTCTTCTCCTTCTTTCCTCGGGCGCTCTGTACAGTTCACGGATGGGTGCATACCAGGTGGTCGAGGTATATATCTGCGAGCAGGAGCTCATTCTGGCCGAAATGCTCGCGAAGACCAAGGTAAACAGGCAGGAGCTGACCGTGGTGAGCTACTGCACCTGCGAGGGGGTCGATTCCAGCATGAAGCCCCTGGTAAAAAAGACTCCGTGCGATCCTCCGAAAGACATGGTCTATGCCTGCACCTGCATCGGAAGGACGCATTATTAAAAACCGGGCAGCGCTGCCCGTCGCCGTGCGCGCGCATATTTTCAAAGTAAGGCGGAACACATGGATCGCAACAGAAAAATACTCATATCCATACTGGCGCTGCTGGTCCTCTCGTCGGTGATCGCCATCGTGGAGATCAGCATGAACATGCAGCAGAAGCGGGGACCGGGGATTTCGCTCGCGGGCCCGGCGATCGGGCCCGGCGTCGGCATCGTGCGGGTCGAGGGTCCCATCGATATGACCGGATCGAGCTCGCCGTCGCTCATGTCCCGGGGCGCCGAGGGCATCATCGCCCGGCTGAACGAGATGGAGAGGAGCCGGGATATACGCGCCGTGGTGGTGCGTATCAATTCACCGGGCGGCACGGTGGGCGCGTCTCAGGAGATATACGAGAAGCTCTGGAGGCTCAGGAAGAAGAACATTCCGCTCATCGCCTCGATGGGCGAGATCGCCGCGTCCGGCGGGTACTACGTCGCCTCCGCCTGCAATTACATCGTGGCCAACCACGGCACCATCACCGGTTCGATCGGGGTGATTGCCATGTCCCCCAATCTGAAAAAGCTGTTCGAGAAGATCGGGATCGACATGCGGGTGATAAAAAGCGGCAGGTACAAGGACATACTCTCCTCCTTTCGAGACATCAGCCCGGAGGAGCGGCAGCTCATACAGGAGATCATTGACTCCTCGTACCGGAAGTTTCTTAAAGACGTCGCGCGGGGGAGGGCCATGAACGAATCGGACATACAGCCGATCGCGGACGGCCGGGTGATGAGCGGCGAAACCGCGCTGAAGCACAAGCTGGTCGATATGCTGGGCACCTTCGAGGACGCCGTTGACAAGGCGCGCGAGATGGCGAAGCTCTCCGAGGACGCGCCGGTGTACGACGAGGGCGCATCATCCCTGGAGCAGATACTCTTCCGGATGCAGGCGCTGTTCAGCGGCGGCTCCCTGATGGAGCGCGAGCTGCGCCTCCGACATGTCGAAAACAACTACCGGCTTGAATACAGGTGCCTGCCATGATGCTGACACAGCTCAGGTCGCTCAGATGGGCCGATCTTTTCCTCTTTGCGCTCCTCGACCCGCGCGCCCTCTACCGGCAGATAGACCGGAACGAGCCGCCCTCCTTCATTCTGAGCTTCATGGTGCCGGCGGCGGTAGCGGCGATCGATATTATCACCCTTTCCCTGCTGGGACGGCAGACACCGTTTTTCTATTACAAGATCACCTACGGCTGGATCTTGATGTTCATCTACCAGTCGCTGACGGTCGCCGTGGCGGCCTCCCTCATGGACATGGCGTCGCAGTTCTTCGGCAACGGCGGCGCCGTGCGCCGTTTCATCATTCTGATCAACTTTTCGCTTTTTCCGAAGGTATTTATCCTGCCCCTGGTCTATATCTTCCACGTGTTCAGCTTCGCCCCGATCTTTTTCTATTTTTTCTTTTCAACGGGACTCCTGATATGGTCGGCCATGATCGCCGTACAGGGAATATCCGAGATGCACGGCGTCAGCCTGGGAAAGGCGGCGGTCGTCTATCTGTTCCCCGCGATCCTGATCTGGGGCTCGCTTTTTTTCATGTTTATTCTGCTGGTGATCTGCGGGACCGGCTACTTCGCCGGATAGGTCTCACCGGCCGGGAAGCGCCTTTCTGAATGACAGGAGGGACGCGAAATAGAGGAGCGTTCCCGCGGCCACCATGGTCGCGCCCGCCGGCGTGTCGAGAAGATACGAGAGGAACAGGCCGCCGATCATCACCGCCGCGGTGAAGAGGATCCCGGCGAGAATGACCGTGCGGTAGTTGCGCGACACCAGCAGGCCGAAGCCCGCAGGAAGCACCACGAGCGCGGAAACCAGTATAATCCCCACGATTTTGATGCTGATGACGATGATCCCCGCGAGAAACACCAGGAGCACCGTGTCCAGAAGCCCGGTGCGCACGCCGCTCACCGTCGCGACCTCGTCGTCCATGGTCATGAAGAGTATCCGGTGTACGAAGATGAAGATGAAGGGCGCGAAGAGCGCGAGCACCGCGAGCGCGATGATCACGTCTGTCCGGGTCACGGCGAGGATGTTGCCGAAGAGATAGCTCGAAAGGTCGAAGGCGTATCCCTCCCTGAACGAGAGGAAGATGGCTCCCAGGGCCATGGAAAACGAGAAGAATATCCCGATGCCCATGTCGTACGATACCCTTCCATGGCGGACCAGCTTGCCGATGAGAACGGCGGCGAGGATGCAGAACGCGAAAGAGGTGAGAAACGGGTTGAGCCCGGTCAGCACCCCGAGGGCGACGCCGCCGAACGCGGTGTGCGCCACGCCGGCCCCCAGGAAGGACATCTTTCGCATCACCACGAAGAAGGAGAGCATGCCGAAGAGCGCGGCCAGGATGCAGCTGGTCAGGAACGCGTTCAGGAAGAAATCAAGTCGGAAAAGCTCCATCATGGCCGGTCTCCGTTTCCGTGACCGCCGCGGCCGTGCCCGTGGTCGTGATTGATGTAGTACATGTTCTTGCCGAACACGTCGGCGAGCGACTTGTTCGCGAAGCAGTCGGTGGGGCTTCCGTGAAAATGGATCCGCGTCTTCAGACAGGCCAGGCGGTCCACGATTTTTGACACCGCGCCGATGTCGTGCGAAACCATGACGATCGTCAGGCCCATCGAGTCGCGGAGCGAGAGGAGCATCTGGTAGAAATTGTCCTGCGCCAGGGCGTCAAGGCCGGTTGACGGCTCGTCAAGGAGGAGGATTTTCGGCCGGACCGCGATGGCCCGCGCGATCAGGGCGCGCTGCTTCTGGCCCCCGGAGAGGCTCCCGAAGTGGCGCTTCCGGAGATCGGCGATCTCCACGGCCTCGAGCGAACGGTCTATGATGGCCCGATCCTCCCCGCTCAGCCGTTCGAAAAACCCCTTGCCGGCGTAGCGCGCCATGGCCACGACGTCGAAGACGCTGACCGGCATGGTGAAGTCGTCCGCGCTCTTCTGGGGAAGGTAGCCGATTGAGCCGCGCGGCACCCTCTGCGGCTCGCCGCCCAGCACCGAGACCGTACCCCGGAAGGGCGGCTTGAACCCCATGATGGCGCGGAGAAGCGTGCTCTTGCCGCTTCCGTTGGGTCCCACGATCGAAAGGATTTCACCCCGTTCGACCGTGAGGCTCACGTCCTCGAGTATCACGGACTCATTATAACGGACCCATACGTTCCGCAATGTTATAACAGCGTCTTCCACGGGTGCTCCTTTTCAGCGCAGTGCGCCGGCCAGTGTTTTCGCGTTGAAGCGCATGAGCTTCAGGTAATCCGACCGCCCGGCCGATGCGGGATCGCCGATGCTGTCGAGCCTGACGACCGCACCGCCGATCTCGGCCGCCATGACGCCGGCCGCCCGGTCTTCCGCGTTAAGGCTCACGACGACCGCGGTGACGCCCCTGCGGCGGGCGCGGGTCACGATATCGCTGATAGACCGTACCGACGACCGGTCGCTCCCTTCGCCCCGGACGGTGGCTACTATTGTGAGCCCGTAGTCCCTGGCGAAATAGTTCCATGCCTCGTGCCACTGGATGAAGGACCGGTTTCTCTTGTTCAGGAAAAGCGCCCCGATGGTTTTGTCAAGCTGATTCAATTTTTCACGGTAGGCGTCAAGGTTTTTCCGGTACCGCGCGCACTGTCCCGGGTCTTTATCGCACAGAAGCCGCGCCGCGGTCTCCGCGATTTTTTTTGCCTCCCTGACGCTGAGCCACACGTGCGGGTTGCCTGCGTGTCCGCCGCCCCGCCGCGAGGGCACCAGATAGCCCCGGGCGCAGCCGGGCGACAGGTAGCGCTCCACCCAGCCGTCCAGCTCCGGCGTGACGCCGATGAACAGATCTGCCGCGCCCAGGTCTCGGGCGACAGACGGCCGGGGCTCGAAGGTATGGGGGTCGGCTCCGGCCGGGATGGCGTAAAAAACGTCGGCCCCGTCCCCGCAGATATTCTTCGTAATGTCATAGATGGGAAAAATGGAGACCGCGACGCGTATTCTGCCCGCTGCAGCGGTGTCATCCGGTCTCCCGCAACCCGGCGCCGCGAGCAGCGCCAGGGCGGCAATCGCACAGATTGATTTTTTCATAGGGCCTCTTTTTATGCACCGCACGCGCCCGCGAGCGGGGTTCAGATCTGTCTTTCGATACATGCATCATTCATTATGGAAAGACCGCGCCCGGGCAGGGGCGCATATTCAGCGCCGCGCGGCTGCTGAACCGCGCGGCGAGGGGTCCCTGTCCGGAAGCGGCAGGGCAGAGAGCGGGCGATGACCGCTATTTCTTCTCTTTCAGCTTCGCCATGACGTTTGTGATGGCCTGGGATATGTCATCAACGGCCTGCCCGACGCCTTTCTTTATTTCGTCAAGGCTTTCACCGCTGACGGATTTGAGCTGATTGAGCTTCTGCTCGGCTTCAGCTTTCTTTCCCTTGAGCTCCTCGGCGAGTTTGCCGTAATCCTCTTTCATCACTGACGCGGCTTCGCTCCCCTGTTTTTTTACCTCATCGATTTTCCTGTCAAATTCCGTAATTTTGTCAGCGAGTTTCTGTAAATATGATTTTTTTTCGTTTTCCATACTCGTCTCCTTGTTATTATGACAGAATGTAATTTTCTCCGGCCTGGTGAGGCACTGCAATAGAAGCGCATGTTTGAATTAATAATATACTATTATATCCCCCCTTTGTTCAACAAAAATTCCTGCGACGGTATGATTTTTATGCCGTTCGGGCGCATTGTGGCTGATATCTGCTCTCTTTGCAGGCATGGGGAGGAAACGGGCAAAAAAATTTTTTTTATAGCCCAACCGGCCGGAAACGGGGTCTAATAAAAAATCGGCGGATAATGAAAAACCGCCCGGATTATATTTGACAGAAGATCGGAAAAGATGCGAAAATAAATGTCATGAGGAGTTGACCATGAAAAAGGGAAAACTGATAACGGCGGTCGTGCTGATGGCGATAGTTGCCCTGTGCGGGAGCCTTGCGGCGGATACGCTTCAGCGTTTTCAGAGCGCGCTGGTTTTTCTGCAGAAGGCGAGGATGACGTCTGCGGTGCAGGCCAAAAACGAAAACCTTAAAAGCGCGAAAGAAAATCTTTTGCAGGCGAACTATGACAGGGGGGGGAACAGGGCGGCGGCGCTTGCGCATACCATGCAGGCGATAGCGCGGGTCAACGAATTCAATCTCGAGAAGGCGAACCGGGAAATTGACATGGCCATTGTCAAGGTGAAGCACTCGATCCTTACCCTGAAACAGGAAACACAGGCGAAGAAAAAAAGCGCCTCCGTGCGCAAATAGGCGGTAATGGTGGGATGAAGGCGGTCAAGGGTTTTATCGTTATCACGCTCGTAGCGGCGGGGGTGCTCCTCGCAGCCAGGTACCTGAATTGCGGATACCTGCG
>JAFGJX010000121.1 GCA_016928865.1 Spirochaetota bacterium | reverse complement strand
ATCATGGCGATGAACATGAATTAATTTTTTACTTCTTGTGTTTTTTAATTTCCCGATATTCATTACCTGTGTGACGGTGTTACCATGCTCCTTCTGCAAAAACCTCAGCTGAGTCGTTTCAGTCCATGCACGTATCTCCCTGATAGAAGGTGCAGGTTCGAATATTTTTTTGCCATCGATCTCGGTGCGCGGGACCTTGAAGATCTTTTGTGTTCGGGATGGCGTAAATTCGGCGAATACTATTTTCGTCCCAACTGCGGCGATTGCCGGAGCTGCGTCCCGCTCCGTATCATTGTTCCCGAGTTCAGGCCGTCAAAGGGCCAGCGCCGCGTCATGCGCTCCTGCGCTGATATCAGGGTCAGGTTTGTCGAGCCTGATTATCGCGATGAAATATTCGAGATTTACCGCGATCACTCTCTGCATCGCTTCGGCAAGGAGAGCGATCCGGACGAATTTATCGCCGCATTTTACACCCGCTCGTGCCCGTCCATCCAGTCGGAGTATTACCTTGACGAAGAGCTGATAGCGGTCGGTTTCATAGATGTGGGGAGCGAAGGGATGAGTTCCGTCTATTTCGTATACAAGACCGCGTATGATGCCTATCGCCTCGGGACGTACAGCGTGATCAAAGAAGTTGAGCATGCTGCATCATGCGGGCTGAAATACTATTATCTCGGTTATTTTATTGAAGATAATCGGAGCATGGCGTATAAGTGGCACTTCCATCCGCATGAAACATACGATTGGACGGCCGGACGCTGGATCAGGGAAGGGAAAGAGAGCGTGGAATAAATATCGGCGTCCTTGAATGGAAGAGCGTCCTCATAAAAGGGTCCGAACGCGAGAACATCAGCAAGGACGTCGATATGGATGTTGGCGCTTTCATTCTAAACGCGAAAGCTTCCCAGCTGATCAGCTGCAATATTTCTGACTTTCAGTAACCATTGCGGCTGGTTTACTCTTTAGGCCATCTTGACAACCCTGTTTCCGGCGCTATGGATAACCTGAAAAATGCTTGCTTGATATTTTCCTGTTTGTTAAATCAGATCCAATTTATTGTTGTTAATTATCATTGGAAAGGAGGATGAGGATGAGAAGCAATCTGATGGTTGTTGTCATATGCTGTACAGTTGCGGTTATGGCCGTATCGGGGTGCAAGAAGCAGGCCGGGACCGTGGAGAACCTGAAGGCCGCGATCACGGGTGAGACCACGGCAAGCGCGAAATACGCTGCCTATGCAAAGAAAGCGAAGGAAGAAAAGTTCGACAAGATTGCAAAGTTGTTTGAAGCTGCTTCCCGGGCGGAGTCGATCCATGCCCAGAAGCATACCGCGGTTTTACTGAAAATGGGTGAGAAGATGGACCCCATCACTCCCCGGTTTGCCGTAAAATCAACCAGAGAAAACATCCTGGATGCCATCAAGGGTGAATCCTATGAAGTCAGCACCATGTATCCGGATTTTATCAAGAAAGCCAGGGAAGAAGGGAAGGATGATGCGGCCGGCTCGTTCGACTATGCGTTTCAGGTTGAGAAAGTGCACCATGGTTTATACCAGGCGGCCCTTGCCGCGCTCGACAAGAATGATTTTACCGGTCTTGCGGATTCTTATGCGGTCTGCCCGGTATGCGGCAATACCGTGGCCGGTATAGCGCCCCCGAACTGCGAAATATGCGGGGTCCCGGGAGCGGAATTTATTATATTGAAATAGCGATTAAGGCAATCAAATGCGGGAAGAGGCCCGGAGATCCGGGCTTCTCTTTTTTTTGTGGACAATACCGCATCCCGACTGTCTCATTGTGCGGAAAAATTTTTCCGGGCTTTAGAATACATGAGAGGAAATTATTATCAAGAAATTTCGGTCACACAGAAAACCCCGGATGCGACACAAGGCATTATATATGAAGCCGTCTCCACTCAATTGAGTCCCCATCCGGCAGAAAAAGCACTGGACAGGGGGCTTAAAATCAATCCTTTTATTGATCAGATGTCCCTTATAAGAGACCACGGGTAATACATCACAGAGCCTGTGGTGCCCAGTTTTGAAAGTCTGAAGAAATAAGTACAGCAGAACGGAATTGACATGGAGAAAAATGTCATTCTTAATGACAACAAATAGGTAAAAGAAACACTGTGATAAAATAATCGCTGAATATGATAAAGTACTGAAATGGGTTGAGCAGATGAAAAAGTTCTACCTGCCCAGGGAGCCCTTCAGCGCGAGAAAGGAAGAGATCACCCCTGCTTTTAAAATCAAGCACAGGGCAGTGCAGCAGAAATATTGCGGTCTTATTAGAAACGATGCATAAAGAATAAGCCCCGGAGGCCCCATATGTCAACAGCAAGCATACTGGACAGGAGATTCTTCCATAGATACGCGGAAAGCGATGTGTTTACCAGGTCTTTCGCGAAGTTTCTCTTTTTTCTCTGTATCTTCTTTATGACACTGATGATAGCCCTGTTTTTCGTAAATCTTAAAAAACTGGGCTTCTGGGCATCCTTTGCCACAAGCGGTACTTCCTGCATGTCGGCAAGCATAACAATGCTGCTAATTGTAAAGGGCAGACCGCGTCTGGCGGGATCTCTCTTCGCATATTTTCAGGCGTCCATTGTAATTCTCGGCGGAGTCATGCGCTCCCCGGAGATCAGCCTTGTTACAGTGGTGCTTTTTGCTTTTCCCACTCTTCTTCTCGCCACAATTTTTACATACAGGTGGGTCCATATTTCCATCATGCTGCTGCTCTGCGGCGCTTTAATTTTGAATATATTCAGATTTGATGTTGCGCAGGTTGTTACCTCCCCGGAAATTGTACAGGATTTTTTTAAGCGGGGAACAATAATCGCTTTTGCCACCTTAATTCTTCTTTACAGCGTGGCAATTGTTGCAATCCGTTCTCTCAGGCTCGCTTTGAGCATAAGCGAGGAGGAGACCAGAAAGAGCAATGAGAAAAATAAGTATATTTTGCAGCTCCTTGCTACCATCAGAAATTCCTATAATGAACTGACAGAATCAATCGGCGTAACCGGGCAGGCTGTTTCGAACATACACAACAACATGCAGACGGAGGCGTCAACCATCGAGCAGCTCGTGGCGTCCATAGAAGAGATTTCATCAAGCACCACAAGCGTTGAGCAGGCCACCAGGGACCAGAACAGTTCCGTGAACGAGCTGGGCGAAAGCATCAGTTCACTGTCGCAATTAATTGATTCACTCCAGCTTTTTGGCTCTGAGCTTCAGACAGAGTTTCTGGCGATTGCGCGGATGTCCACTGAAGGGAAGGCGTCATCCAGCGAGCTCAACGAGGTAAACAGGAAGACACTTGCAAACTCGGAAAACATGCAGACCATCGCCGGGATTATAGATGATTTTTTTGAAAAAATAAACCTCCTTTCCCTGAATGCCGCCATAGAAGCGGCCCGGGCGGGGGAGCACGGCAGGGGCTTCGCCGTAGTTGCCGATGAAGTAGGGAAGCTCGCAGACAGCTCCTCCAGCGAGCTGAAAAAAATTAAGGACCTCATTGAACAGGGCAGAAGCGACGTGGTTTTTTCCAATTCGATTATTGAAAAGATCATAAATTTTATTGAGTCCCTGAGCGGAAGCCTGAACAATCTTCAGACCAAGGCCGTCGAGACCATGAAGATCATTTCCGGCCAGAAGAACATTCAGGGAGAAATGATAATCCGCAACAGGAGCGTGTACGAAAAATCTGAATTTATCAAGGACGCCTCTGCCGAGCAGGCAGTCTCCATTCACGAGATAGCCAAATCCATAGAAAACACCAATGCCCTTGTTCAGGAAAACACCGGCAGCGCCAACTCTCTCAGAGAGAGCTACGAGAGAATAAAAAGAATCGCGGGCGAGTTGAAACAGATAATGGACGAGAAGGAATAAAATAACTCTCCAGGAATCTGCTCCCTCACTGGTATCGGCCCCGGTGACACAATGGTCCCTATATGAAGTTGCTCCCTCTTAGATGTGGCCCATTCCTGCACAAAAACCGTCAGACAGAGGCTTGAAATTTGCGGGATTGCTTCATTATATTGTGAAAAAATTTTATTTTTTATAAAAAAGAACAGGCGGGTATTGACATTTTTAGAAAATAGTGATATTTTGACAATTATCGAATCGTGAGAATGATAGTTTAATTTGTATGAATACGAAACAGATAGCCAAGGTCATGAAGGCCCTTTCAAATCCGAACCGTCTCGAATTATACCTTGAGATCCTCAGGAAATGCGAGGCGAGCTTTAAAGCGGAAGACAGGGAATGCCTGGTGAGCGACGTCATGTGCTCCTTCAAGATTGGTGCCCCGACCATATCCCATCACCTGAAGGAACTGACCAACGCAGGCCTTATCACCACGGAGCGGAAGGGGAAATTCCTTGTGGCCCGGATTATTGAGGATACTATTGATGAAGTAAAAGATGTTCTTTCTGCAGCAAAGAAGCGTAAGAAGTAAAAAAATTTATTAAATAGTTCGACAGTTGTAGAATTGTAAAAATTATATCCGGTTATAATCTTTTTTATCATTAGACGGTGTGGCAGATAAGATAGTTATCGGTGTTTAATGGAATGTCGGATATGTGGCGCAAACCGCTCGCGCTTAACCGCCAAAATAGTACGTCCTGCACTATGGTGTGCGGGTTTATCCTGAATCCTGCGAGCGTGAGCAGTATCCGCCGCATTCAGATGAATTATCTATAATTGAGAAAATGAAGGAGAAGAATAATGAACCAGCAAACGAGAAGCATTATCGAAATATTGAAAAGGCCCGCTGATTATTCCATGGAACGGGTGAGCAGGGCCATGTCGGAAATACTGGAAATTACCGGGGAGTATTATCAGGCTTCCGGCCAGACCCTTGATGCCTGCGCGGCGGGAGGCATCCTGCATGGATAATAAACGGAGCATCGTGGATATCATAGGGGAACGCTACGCCAACAGGACCTATCAGAATAAACCGCTCTCGCGCGAACACAGGGATATGCTCGATGAATACATGGCCGTTCCGGTGAAGGGGCCCTTCGGCATGACGGCGCGGTTTAGCCTGGTTGCCGCTCGGGAAGGAGACTCCTCGTCCCTCCGCGACCTCGGCACCTACGGCGTCATAAAGAACGCGGCAGGTTTTATCGTCGGGGCGATCCAGAAGACAGACCATTACCTAGAGGATTACGGATACCTCCTTGAGCGCATCGTCCTCTACGCCACGGGCCTCGGCCTCGGCACCTGCTGGCTTGGCGGGACCTTCAGGAAGAGCGGCTTCGCGCGGAGCATCTCCCTCGAAGAAGGTGAAGCGATACCTGCGGTCATTGCAATCGGCTATGCTGCGGAAAAGCCGGCTCTCCTTGATTCGATCATGCGCTTCGGCGCGGGCTCGAAGCACCGGAAGCCGTGGGAAGAGCTTTTTTTCAACGGCGATTTCACCAGGGCCCTGGGAGAGGTGGACGCCGGGGCATATCGCGTTCCCGTCGAGATGGTTAGACGCGCACCATCGGCATCCAACAAACAGCCGTGGCGTATTGTGAAGGAAAACGGCCGCGATGATTTTCATTTCATATTGGAACGGACGAAAAATTATTACCGCAACTGGAAGGTCGTGGGCATGGAGGACCTCCAGCGGGTCGACATGGGCATTGCAATGCACCATTTCGATGCGGCCGCCTCGGAATTGAAGCTGAAAGGGACCTGGGCCGCCGGGGCGCCGGGTTGCGCGCTCCCCGACGGGGAATCGGAATATATCGTGACCTGGAAAGGGCTGTAGGTCCGGCATCGGGAACGTCGCCGGCAGCCGGGCGGCTTTGAAATGATACAAGAGGTGAATGACAATGAGCAGGGTATTCTTATCCCGCTGCCCCGATTATGATCACGGCAGTATGAAAAAGATAATAGCCGGTGGCCTGGCCGGGATCGGATTTGATCCCCGTGAGTTCAGGGGGAAGCGCGTGGCCCTGAAGCCGAACCTCCTCATGCCGTCCAAGCCTGAAAGGGCTATAGTAACGCACCCGGCCTTTGTGGGGGCCGTTGCCGGGATTGTCACGGAGAACGGCGGGCATCCGGTCATCATCGAATCGCCGGCCATGACCGCCCTCGCGGGTACCCTGAAAAAATCGGATTACATGGATGTGATTGAAAGGCAGGGGATCGAGGTCGCCGATGTTGCTGAAACCATGGTCCTGTTTTACAAAGGCAGTAGGAGATATAAGCGCTTCGAGATTTCAAGGGCCCTTGACGGCGTTGATATCATCATCAACCTGCCGAAATTCAAGACCCACGGCATCACCTATGTAACCGGCGCCGTGAAAAATCTTTTCGGAACCATACCCGGCCTTGATAAGTCGAAATGGCACATGAAAGCCTCCACGCCGGCTGATTTTTCCGAGTTCCTCCTGGACCTCAATGAGGCGCTGCTTCACGGCTTCGAGAAGCGGAAGCGCATCCTCCATGTCATGGATGCCATTGTAACCCAGGAAAAGGACGGGCCGGGACCTTCCGGCACGCCGAAAAAGATAGGCGCCGTTATCATCGGGGAGAGTTCTGTCGCGGTTGATTGTGTCGCGGTACAGGTGGCCGGGCTGGATATTGAAAAGGTTCATACTATTACCGGCGGGTTCAGGCGGAACCTGGGAGTGGACTCAGCGGAAAATATTGAAGTAATCGGCGAACAGATCGAGGCCCTCGCAGTGCATGATTTTATTCCAACCACCCATTCCTTCATGACCAGTTTCGGGGCGCGGTGGCCGGCAAACACCGCGTTCTTTAAAAATATGTTCACGGAAAAACCGGTGCCGGAGGAGGGGAACTGCACCCTCTGCTACCAGTGCAGAATAATATGCCCCGCCGGTGCCATCGGCGATTCCGATGGTAAGAAAAAGGTCCCCGTGTATGATTATCAGAAATGCATCCGGTGCTACTGCTGCAAGGAGATCTGTCCCAAGGCGGCCATATCCTTGAAGCGGGGCAGACTGCAGTGGGTCCTTGCCTTTTAGGAAAAAGCTCCATCATAAGTAGTGGCCCATGCGACTGAATGCGTTTTATGTGAAGCAATCCCCCTCTCAAATTATACCTCCCTCCAGCAGAAAAAACGCTGGACAGAGGCTTAAAATTCTTGTCCTGAGCCCTTCGACTTCGCTCAGGATAAGCCTGTCGAAGGATCGCGCCCGCTGTGGAAATTGGGAAAATTTCTAAAAAAGCGAAAAGAATGCCTACCGCAGCGGTGATGAAGTCCTCGCACGGTAAACGGTGTTCGAAGAGCGCCCGGGTCACCGGGCCGTTAGGGCGGCGCGATGTCGCTCGTCCGCAGATACATGCGGGGGTAACGAGCGGGGATGGCTGATGATGAAAATTATTCAAGCGTACAATTATTCCCCCTTCTCCGTGTGCGGGGAAGGGGGCCAGGGGAATGGGGCGGCCCCATGAATGGTGAAATCGAACCGGCTCTTTTCTTTGTCCGGAAGAGAAAAAAACTTTTTATATCGGAAATTTAAGATGACGCATATGAAATTTAATTGAAAATTGTGACAAAATCAGGGTTTGGTTGTATAATTAATATACCAGCTCCCTGCCAGCGAGAGGATGCATATGCCGGACGGAACGAATGCCGGAACCAGTTACGATGAAGACCTGAGCATACGGACGGAAAAGAAGCTCGAAGAGCCGAAGATGTTCAGGGTCATTCTTCACAACGACCACTATACCACGATGGATTTCGTCGTGGAGGTGCTGGTGAAGGTGTTCCATATGCCGGCCGCCAAGGCCGTGCAGGTAATGATGGACGTGCATAAAAAGGGCGTCGGCATCTGCGGGGTGTATACCCTGGATATCGCGGTCACGAAGGTGGGAGAGGTGCACCAGATGGCGCGCGCTCGGGAGTTCCCGCTGAAATGCTCATATGAGGAAGCGTAATGGAGATAAACCACGACTTGAATACTATACTGATGGCCGCCTTCCAGGAGGCCAAGATGCGCAAGCACGAGTACCTGATGCCGGAGCATATCCTGTATGCCACGCTGCATAACCAGGCGGGCAGGGAAATCATCCAGGGAAGCGGGGGCGATATAGACGGCCTGGTCGGCAGGATCAGGGACTTCTTCAACACGCATGTGACCACGGTGGAAAGCGATGAGCCGATGCAATCCGCCGGGTTCAAGAACGTGCTGGAGCGGGCGATATGGCATACCACGTCCGCCCAGAAGGAAGAGCTCGATATCGGCGATGTCCTGGTTTCGATCTTCGACGAATCGGAGTCGTTCGCCGCCTTCTTCCTCCAGGAGGGGGGCGTTACCCGCTATGACCTTTTGAATTACATATCGCACGGTGTGCCCCAGTATCCGGAAGGCAGTGAATCCGCTCCCGATTCTGAAGACGAGCAGGAGGCGGGTCCGGACGTCAGACAGAAGAAGGTGCCTGGCAAAAAGGTGGTGGAGGCCTTCACGACGGAGCTTACCGCGCGGGCGCGCGCGAACGAGCTTGACCCGCTGATCGGGCGTCAGGACATCATCGAACGGACCATCCAGGTGCTCTGCCGGCGCATCAAGAACAATCCCATACACGTGGGCGATCCCGGCGTGGGAAAGACAGCAATAACTGAAGGATTGGCGCAGTTCATCGCGCGCGGGGAAGTGCCCCGTCCGCTCAGGGACGCCAAGATCTATTCTCTCGACATGGGCTCCCTCATCGCGGGCACGCGGTTCCGGGGCGATTTCGAGGAGCGGATGAAAAAGGTGATCGCCGAGCTCCAGAAGATGAAAAACGCGATCCTTTTCATCGACGAGATCCACACGGTCGTGGGCGCGGGCGCCGTTTCTGGAGGGTCGATGGACGCGTCGAACATGCTGAAGCCGCTCCTGTCGCACGGGAAGGTGAAGTGCATCGGCACCACCACCTACGAGGAGTACAAGAAGTATTTTGACAAGGACCGCGCCCTGTCCCGACGGTTCCAGAAGATCGATATACCGGAAACGACGCTCGATGAGACGCACGAGATACTCGCGGGGCTGCGGGGCAGGTACGAGGAATACCATAACGTGAAATATACTGACGAGGCCCTGCGGGCCGCTGTCGAGCTTTCTGCAAAATATATAAACGACCGCTTCCTTCCGGACAAGGCGATCGACGTGATCGACGAGGCCGGGGCCTTCACCCGGATGTACCGTGAATCGGATGACGAGGAGATAGAAGTCACTGTCCATGACATAGAGAAGGTCGTGGCCAAGATGGCGAAGATCCCGGAAAAGAGCGTCTCATCGTCGGAAACGAGCAAGCTGCGGGACATCGAGACGGCGCTCAAGAAGCAGATCTACGGCCAGGACAGCGCTATCGAGCACGTGTGCGAGGCGATCAAGCGGAACCGGGCCGGCTTCGGCAACCCGGACCGCCCCATCGCGTCGTTCCTGTTCGCGGGCCCCACCGGCGTGGGCAAGACCGAGCTGGCCCGCCAGCTCGCCGCGGTCCTCGGAGTGAAGCTCCACCGGTACGATATGAGCGAGTACCAGGAGAAGCACACGGTGGCGCGTCTCATCGGCGCCCCGCCGGGCTACGTGGGATACGAGGAGGGCGGCCTGCTCACCGAGTCGATACGAAAGACACCGTACGCGGTGCTCCTCCTCGACGAGATCGAGAAGGCGCACCAGGACATATTCAACACCCTCCTTCAGGTGATGGACTACGCGACCCTGACGGATAACACGGGCAAGAAGGCGGATTTCAGGAACGTCATAATCATCATGACCTCCAACGCGGGCGCGCGCGAGATCGGCAAGGCCCAGGTGGGATTCGACGAGCGGATGGTGACGGAGACCGCGATCAAGGACGCGGTTGACCGCATCTTTTCGCCCGAGTTCAGGAACAGGCTCGACGCGGTGGTGAAGTTCAACGATCTGAGCGAGGAGATCATCGTCCAGATAGTGAAAAAGGCGATCGATCAGTTCAGGCCCCAGCTCGCGGAGAAGAGCGTCATCCTCGAGGTCACTGACGAATGCTACCGGTGGCTGGGCGCGAAGGGCTATTCGCCGAAGTTCGGCGCGCGCGAGATCGACCGCCTGGTGCAGGACAAGATCAAGAAGTTCTTTGTGGACGAGGTTCTCTTCGGCAGGCTCGCCGCCGGCGGCAGGGCGGTCGCGGAGATAGTCAACGACGATGTCGTGATACGCGTCGACGAAGAAACCTCCTGACGGGCGGGGAGGCGTTACTGCTCAATATCCACCTGGAATGTTTCCAGAAAACAGCTCGCCATCTGGTAGTAGCCGATTGCTATGGTAAGTTCAATCATCTCCGCGTGCGACAGGCGTGCTGCGAGTGCGCCGAAGGTTTCATCGCCCGCCTTTCTTTTTTCGAAAATCTCTTCAGTCATGCGAAGCACCAGCCGCTCGAGCTCGTCGAAGACCGGCGATGACGAGCCGGCAGAAAGGGCCTCGATCTTTTCGCGGGGCATCTTCAGCTTTCGTGCGATAATTGTATGGTGATGGACTTCGTAGGTTGAACCGCACAGGATCCCGGTGCGTATGATGGCCATCTCGCGGAGAAGCGGGTCGAGCTTCTGGTTGGACAGGATCGCGGCGCCGAGTTTGATGAATTCCCGTCTGATTGACCCGGCGTGCGCCAGCATTCTGAATATATTCAGCTTCGGCATCTTTGAAAAAAAGTCCTGTTCAGCGTCATCGAGCACGCTGTAATCGAAGTACGGTAATCTGGCCATGGCACAGTATCCCCTGGAAAAATAATATACTCCAATTGTTACATGAAAGTCAGCCGGGGCCTTGTGTCAAGGAATATGTTGATGATGAGCATAAGGCATCCGGTGACGGTGATATCTGCTTGACGTATGACCATCTGGTGTCGTCTGATAGACAGGATGCTTCTGAGGAATAAATACTAATGATTGAAAAAAGTGTGCTGCATGAGCTCTATAAGGGCCCCGGTGTTCGCTATACGATCTACGCCGCGCCGGTGGGTGATATCTATATCCTCGGGAACGGCAATTCGCTAAAGGCCCTGCTGTTTTGGGATCAGTCCGGCCAAACGTCAGCGGTTGAACGGTTTTGCGAACGGGGTGAGAACGAAAATATGCTCGGCGCCACGCTGGTGCTTGATGCATACTTCAATGGTAATGCTGCCGGAAAAAAAAACGGCGCTGGCAAGGCCCGGCCCCGGATAAGCGTCATAGAACGGAACGGATTGTTCCGAATAACGATGTATGGCATCGATCTGATTCTTGATCTGGCAGGCTTTACGCCAAAAGAGATCGGTGTATACAGGACACTGCTTGCAGTCCCGGCCGGGACCGTCATATCGTACGGCGAGCTGGCCCGGCGCGCCGGGATACCGAACGGCGGTCGATTTGTCGGCAATGCAATGGCCGGGAACAGGTTCCCGGTCATAATCCCCTGCCATCGCGTCGTCAAATCGGACGGATCGATAGGCAACTATTCCGGGGGGATTCATATCAAAAAGTATCTGCTGAATTTTGAAAAGGATTATGGAAATTAATTCACGATTTTTAAAAATTTTTCTTGTAAAAATCACAGCCAACATAAAAATTTTGCACGACAGATAAATATGGCAGGTGCTCATTTTCGCTTTTTCATGCCCTGCCTGAACAACCATATATATAGAGCCGGGGCATAGGGACCCAGGCCATCCTTCCATCTTATCGCATATAAACGTAGACAGCTAGCGGCACGATCAGTATCCACCTGTGGACATTTGTCATGCGCGCGGGCGGAAATGTGTGCCATGAAATCACGAAAAAACAGTGTGCTGAGTAATGGTGCACTGCGCCTGGTTTAACGCTCAGCTGTTTATACGGCCAAAGGCCGCTTTTTGACTCAATTTTTATAAGGTGTATGGGGGGTAACAGTATGAAACGATCATCAATCACCATCATTTTTAGTCTCTTTCTTTTTGGCTTTGTTGCGTCGTGCGACAATAATGATCCGGGCGACGATGACGGCATAGCCACCTGGGTGAAGGCGTATGGGACCGCCGATGCTGACGGAGGCGCGAAGAGCGTCAGACAGACGGCTGACGGCGGGTTTATCATGCTTGGCGGCAGAAATGACATTCTCAAGCTGAACGGGGAGGGCGCCATTCAGTGGCATAAATGCTTTGCGCTCGCGGAAGATTTTACTGACCTGAAGTCGCTTACTGAAACGCCCGAAGGCGATCTTGTCGTAACCGGCCGGAATGGGTTTGACGCAGCCGTGCTCCTGAAGCTCGACAGCGCCGCAAATGTACTATGGACAAAGCGGATTGAATGGGGCCAGGCGGTGAACCAGTATACCCTCGACGTAGACCGGAATGCGGGATCGATATACATCCTGGGAGAGTATGGCGGTTCGCGGTGCGTGCTGATGAAAAAAGATGCGGATGGCAATACGCTGTGGAGCAAAACATTCGGGTTTGATTTACAGATTGATGTCAATGGAGTTGTCTCTTGCCTTCGCGCCACCGATGATGGCGGATGCATCATGATCGCGAATCTGACGCATCTTCCCAGCGGGAGAGGCTGCCTCCCCATCGCGATCAAGTGCGACTCTGCCGGCGGGATTGAATGGCAGAAGACCTACGGCCCGTCGGGAGGGACCGGCGACCTGGTTTATGGCGAAAACTGGGACATGTTCCTCACTGTTGAAAAAGCTTCGGGCGGCGGGTATGTCCTTACCGGAACAAGCGAATGGGGCGGCATGGCGTGGGTGCTGCGCATTGACGAACTTGGAAATGTCCTCTGGAGCAAGGAGCTGTCCTCCATTATCAGATCGACCGGCGATGTTTACACGATAGACAGCCCGGTATCGGCATGCCAGCTTGACGATGGCGGGTATGTGGTCGCGGGCAAAAGCGTGTATGAGACCGAGAACATGTATACCGCACAGTCCACCCTTGACCAGGCTGCGTGGATTATCAAACTCTCTTCAGGCGGCGCACTCGAATGGCAGAAATCCTACCGGGAAGAAAAAAGTACCTATACCTATACCGGGGAATTCTACACCATATTCGGATTTATGGAAATTGAGATGCACCGTACGGAAAACCGCATGAACATGGTTGCCTTTGCCCCGGTCAGCGGCGGCGGATTTATCGGCGCCGGAAGCACCAGCCTGTACGGGGCGGGCGGGAGCGATTTCATGGTACTCAAGCTGAACAGCGGCGCCGGCATTATTGAAGACACCGCTCTGGCGATGAGCACGCGCAAGGCGACCGTGAAAAACCTCTCTTTCACTGTGACGGATAGGAGCGTGTATCAACAGGACACCGTAACGGAAACGTACGATATCCCGGACCCGGATATCACCGGCGTGGCGTTTACCGTAATTGATTTTTAGATATTGAGGATAACGTGTATGCAGTGGATTGCACGGGAACATTGATCTTCGCCCGTGCGATCCTCTGCGGCTCTGCGGATTATGCTACCAGCTTCCTGAAGCACCGCCTCCGCCGGAGCTGCCGCCGCCCCCGGAAAATCCGCCCGAACTGCCCGAGCTCCATCCGCCGGAGGATGATCCGCCCGATGTGAAGGTGAACCCGCCGATATTCGCGCTCCCCTTGGTCTTTAAGTCTTTCGCGGCCTTCGTGTACCAGGCGGTTCGTTTCAGGAGTATCTTCGCCAGCGGGAACGCCACGATGTAGATTCCCAGAAGAATGACGCCGATTCTGGTGCCCACCACGATCATGGGAAACATTGCCCAGAAGGGGATGAGAAAAACGTAGAGGAACCATCCCATGCCGGGGGTCAACACGCCCATGACCGTGAACAGTCCGATGATACCGAAGATGAATGCGCCGAACAGGATGCGCTCTATGATCGAAAGGTCAGGCCCTTCCATGAACGAATCGGATTCCTTGGCCTTGCTTCCCGCTTCATCCGGAATGACGGCGGAGGGGTCCTCGAGCTGGTTGATGATTGCAAGCACGCCGCCGGTCACGCCGCCGTCGAAATCGCCGACCTTGAATCGCGGGGTCATGACGTTGTCGACAATGCGTCCCGCCTTCAGATCGGTGAGCGTGCCTTCAAGCCCGTATCCTACCTCGATGCGCATGCGCCGGTCTCCGGAAGCGATGAGGACCAGCACTCCGTTGTCTTTTTTCTCCTGTCCGAGCCGCCAGGAATCAAAAACGCGCGTGGCGAATTCCTCGATGCTTTCGCCTTCCAGCGCGGTCACGGTGAGCACCGCAACCTGGTTCGTGGTACGGTCCTCGTGGGCCTTGAGCAGGCCGCTGATGTGCTCCCTGGTCGCGCTGCTCAGAATGCCGGCGTTGTCAGTTACCCGGCCTTCGAGGCGGGGCACAGGTATGAGCGCCGTGGCAGGGGAAACGGCCAGCAGCGCCAGCAGCGAGGTCGATAGCCAGAGTCTGACGCGCCGCATCATCGCTCTTCTCCTTTCCGCTGGATGATCTCGTCCGGAAGCTCGTTGGCGGCTTTTAGCCGCGACACGGGCCCGGCGCGCAGCAGCTCTGCTTCCAGCGACGCGAGGGCGCTGACAAGGGCCTGGAAACGCTCCTTTCGACGGAGATGCGGCGTCGTGTCATCAACGATTTTCTGCAATGCCGCTGGCGCGAGGAGGCCGGCGGCCCCGCTGTCAGGCAGGATGACCATCCTGCGCTCAAACAGGCTTATCAGGATCAGGATCCCGGTGCGGTCCCTTGTGCGGAACAGCTCCCGCTCCAGAAATAATGCCTTTGCATACTGATTGATCTCCGTTTCCGCGCGGAAGCGGTCCAGGAAGAGGCGGCCGAAGGCAGGCCAGAGGATGGAAAGAAATGCGGTCACGATGCCCGCGCCCAGGGCTGCGGCCAGGGCAAGGGGGATGCTCAGCCATCCGGCGGCCTGCGCGGGCCACAGGAGCGCGTGGACGAGAATGAGCAGTGCGCCCGCTGATGAGGCAACGGCAAATGCTTTCCATGGAATTTCAGGGTAGCTGTCGCACTTGCCAACCAGTGCGACAACAACTTCAATGCCGGTATTCTTTTCGACCTTGCTGGCAAGATCATTTATTCTGGCTGTCTGCTCGTTGTTGATGTACATATCGTTTACCGCTAAATACTATTCTAAATCGTATGGCCCTGTTTTAATCAAGGAATTTTTATACCGGCCGGATGAATTGAGAATCAATTAATATGTTTGGATGCAGGCAGTTATAGTGGCACGATCATTGATTTAAAATAGTATCTAAACATATTGATATAGTCTGTTTAATAACGAGATATTTGAATAAACGGAACAGTCCAAAACGCGCGCCCCGAGAGGGCCGGATTTATATTTTTGTGCATGGTCATCAAGGGAGCGATTACACTCCCGTTAAACAGGCGCCTCTCTCACGACGCGGCCGGGGGATAGGACCCGTCTCTGTCGTGGGTCTCCCTCCCGGTAAGCGGCGGGTTGAAAACACAGATCAGCCGCATGGTCTTTGAGGCCCTGAGATAGTGCCGGTCATTTTTGTTCAGGGCGTACATCGTACCGGGGCGGATGGGGTAAATCCTGCGGTCTTCGGTTGTTTCAATCTCCCCCTCGCCTTCGATGCAATAGACCGCCTCCAGGTGGTTCTTGTACCAGATCAGCGTTTCTGTGCCTTCGTAAATGAGCGTCTCGTGAAACGAAAAGCCCATTCCATCCGATGCGAGGAGCATGCGGCGGCTGGTCCAGTTGCCGTTCGCGGCGTGGACCTCCCGCTCCGAGCCTGTGATCTTGTCGATATGGCGCACTATCATGGCTTACCCGTTTATTAATGATTTTTTTCTTTCAAGCAGGGCCCCGATCGATTCATCAATGATCTCGAGGCCCCTGCGCAGCTGGTCCTCCTCGATCACCAGAGGCGCGAGGAATTTCAGGACGTCGTTATTGGCGCCCGCAAGCTCTATGACGAGCCCGCGGGAAAAGGCTTCCGCCGATACCTCGCTGCACATGTTAAGCTCGGGTATGTGGAGTCCGTAAACCATTCCGCGACCCCTCACGGAAGCATTGATGTCTGAATATTTATTAGCTATCCGTTCGAGCTCCTCGCGGATTATCGCTTCCTTGTAGAAGACGGCCTCGCTCAGGTTGTCGTTTTTCCAGTATTCCTCCAGGAGCACCGCCGAGGCGATAAAGGCAAGGTTGTTTCCCCGGAAGGTGCCGGTATGCTCTCCGGGCTTCCACTGGTCCAGTTCCGACCTGATCAGGACGACCGAAAGTGGGAGGCCGCCGCCGATCGATTTCGACAGGGTGATGATATCCGGGTTCAGGCCCGCCTGTTCAAAGCTGAAAAATTTTCCCGTGCGGCCGTTGCCCACCTGGATGTCATCGATGATGAAGAGGATATCGAAATCCCGGCATATCTGCTGGATCTCAAGGAGCCATTCATCCGAAGCGACATTGATCCCTCCCTCCGCCTGTATGGTCTCAAGGATGAGCGCCGCGGGGATATCGACGCCGCTGCTCCTGTCTGAAATGAATTTTCGCAGGTACTCGGCGGTATTGACCTGCTCGCCGAAGTAGCCGTCATAGGGCATGAAGGCCACGTTCGACCTGTTGATGAAGGCCTCGTCACGGTAAAAGGAGTTGCCCGTGACCGCCATGGAGCCCATGGTGAGACCGTGAAACGCGTTGGTGAAAGCGATGATGTTCGAGCGTCCCTTTACCATCCGGGCGAGCTTGAGGGCCGTCTCCACCGCGTTCGTGCCGGTGGGCCCCGTGAACTGTATCTTGTAATCCATGTGGCGCGGCTCGAGGATGTATGAATAAAACTGCTCGAGGAAATACTTTTTCGCGCTCGTGGCCGTATCGAGGCTGTGAATGACGCCGTCCTCCTGAATGTAGCGTATCAGCGCCTCGCTCACTATCGGGTTGTTGTGGCCGTAGTTGAGTACTCCCGCCCCGGCGAAAAAGTCGATATATCCGTTGCCCTGCTCGTCATAGAGCATGGCGCCCTTTGCCTTTGAAAAAATGGTGGGGAATGAACGCACGTAGCTCCGTACCTGCGATTCAAGCTGTTCAAAGATTCTCATGGTAGTCACCTCTTCCTTTTGATTTTTATGCGAAAAACATGTATGGCGGATAATGGGCGTTTCCCATGAATTCCTGGCGGGGAATTATCAAACGTCCCGCGCAATGCTCAGGGAAGCGCCGCCGTCGCCGGGTATACCATCACGCGCGATGCGGCGCGGCTAATGGCCCGATGCGGTATAATATTTCGGCTTCATGCTTTTCCGTGCCGAACATTGATTCAGTGATGTATGGCTCTTTCACAAGTCCCGTTTCAAGCCGGGCGGCTAGGGACTGGAAAAAAAGCGACGACGCCGTGTTGGACGGCGATACCGTCGTTTCAATATAGCGTATTCCTCTGGTGCAATCGCGACCGAGTATCCCTTCGGCCATCTTAACGGCGAGGCCCCGTCTTCTCATCGACGAATGTACAGCCACCTGCCAGATGAAAAGCGTGTCGTTTTTCCGGGGGTGGATGTAGGCGGAGATGAAGCCTTTTACAGAGCCGTTGTCGAGTGCGAGGATCGATGTTTCGTTGAAGTGGTCGCATATAAGAAGATAACAGTAGAGCGAATTGATATCGAGTGGTTCAGTTTGCGTGATAAGACGGTGCACAGCTGCCCCGTCTTCGAGACCTGGTTTTCTGAATGAAAGATGTACGGGTTTGCTTTCTTCTTTTTTAATAAATCCCAATAGCTACCCCCTATGTGCATTTCCGGCCCATATGAGACGATACGGCGCAATTAATGGAGAATTTACGCAGGAAAACGGCGTTTGGATATTACGAAGCCGGATATTTATTGTGATTACCATTCTCCACGATAGGGGGCTATGTATCAACGAAAAAATTTTTTTTTCTTCATCGAGTTTATCTGATTGTCAGACCGGTTGCAGGGGACATAAAAATTTTCCGACAATTGACGATCAGTATATGCATGCGATGCGTCATGCCGCATGATTTTTCATGAAAAAAATTTATTTCGCGGTAGTGATTGTACAGTTTTTCATGCTGATTTTATCCTTCACGTTTTGCCCGAATCTTTTTGATCAGCAATGACAGGAGATAAATCATAAACGCGGAAAGCAGCCCCGGCAATATTTCGTACAGCGACCCGAATAGTTTAAAGTGGTAGCGCCAGAGAAGGACCATGAGAACTCCTGACGCCATCATGGCCAGCGCGGTTATTCTGCCGATCTCCCTGCCGAACGAGCGAAGGATCATAAGGGGCCCCAGCGAGGCCCCGAGACCTGACCAGGCAATGGTGACAATTTCGAACACGTTCTGTTTGCCCTTGGCAAGGTACGCGAAGCTCAGGGCGAAGGTGACGATAATAAGCGTGCCGATCTTCGTGTTTCTTCGAGTTCTGCCCAGCCGGGGAAATATATCCTGGGTCAGGGCCGCACCGCTCGAAAGGACCTGTGAATCAGCGGTGGACATGGTCGCGGCAAAGAGGCCGGCAAGGACGAGGCCGATAAAAACTTCGGGAAGCATCTTCATCGAGAGGGACGGCAGGGCCAGCTCAGGGTCGAAGGTCTTTACATCGGGGAGCAGGACCCGCGAATAGAGACCGACGAGTACCGATGCGATTGAAAACGGAATGTACCAGCCGAAGTAGGTGCGCCTGCCGTGCTTTATATGCTCCGGCGAGGAGATGCTCATGATGCGTATCTGCATGTCCGGTTCGCCCGCGACACCGATGCCCGCGGCGAACCATCCCAGGACATAGAGGGGAACGCCGAATTGCAACCTCTCGGGGAACAGGGTCACCAGCTTCGGATCAATTGCCGCGAGCTTTTCTATGAGAGAGATCGGGGAACCGACATGGACGGCTGATATGATTAGCAGCACGGTCATGGAGATGATCATGACCGTCGCCTGGGCCGCGTCGGTCCAGATTGACGCCCTGATCCCGCCGGAGAAGCAATAGATGAGCACGATGCTCGCGCCGATGATTGATCCGGTGGAATAGTTCCAGTCGAAGAGAACGTGAAGGGCTTTTCCCCCCGCCGTCAGCTGGGCCGACGCGTACGTTGCCAGAAACACGAGGGTGATGAGTCCCGCGGCGGCCCGAATGACGGGGTCCACGCCATGCGTATGACTGTACCCGATGAAAGAGGACACGGTATTGGCCCTGACTTTTTCTGTTTCTTTACGCATGCGCCTGTACATGAGGTGCCACAGGAAGTAATCGCCCATGACCCATCCCACGGTGACCCATATTGACGATATGCCGAAAGTATAGGTAAACCCGATCAGGCCGATAAACATGTACCCGCTGGTATTGGTGGCCGCGGCTGAGATCGCCCCCAGCCAGGGGTGAATATCGCGGCTGGCGATCAGGTAATCCTCTTTCGTCTTCCGGCTTTTCAGGGTTGAAGATACGCCTATAAGAATAAACGTGAAAAGAAATAATAAAAACGTTATGATAACAGTATTCATACACGGCTCGCATTTTTGGGATTTCAGACAAAACTGAGGTTTGCGCGATGTTGGGTTCTACCGGATGTATCCGTGATGGCTGTCAATCGCGGAACATATCGTCAAGTGATTTTTATTTTTAGTGTTTGTGCGTATACATGCGTATCAAGCGGAACGGTCGTCAATTGAAAGGAGTATGTCACTGTTCTTCCCCGTCATCCTTTGGCGGAAGGTATTCCTCATGTATGTTTGACATGGCTGCGAAGAGGTTTTTCTTCGCCTTCACGTTCATCTTGGTCAGTTCGCCGATCAGGCGTTTCATGTCCGCGCGCCGCGTCGAGTCGCTGTAGGGGCATGATTCTTTACCGACCGGGAAGCCGCGGATACGCGCGTACCGCTCGACCTGCTTTTCCTGAAGCAGAATGAGAGGGCGGATGATGTCGAACTCGCCGCCGAACATCGGGAGCCTGGGCGGCATGGAGCTGATAGAGCCGTTGAAGGTCATGTTAAGGAGGAGCGTTTCCAGGGCATCATCCATGTGGTGGCCGAGCGCGAGCCGGTTGCAGCCGAGCTCATTGACGGCGCGGAACAGCTCTTTGCGACGGTGCCAGGCGCATACAAAGCAGACGGTCTTTGACGGATCGCGGGTAAGATCAACCTCGATGGTGCGCAGGTGAAAGGCGATATCAAGCTCAGCGCAGAACCGCTCATAGTACTCCCGGTCAAAGACCGGGGTGATGTTTTTTACGCAGATATGTATGGCGTGAAGGTCGTAGTGGATCGGTATCCACCTGCGTCTGAGGGCCAGGGTCTCCAGGAGAACAATGGAGTCCTTCCCGCCGGAAAGGCCCGCGGCAATCCGGTCGCCGGCCCGTATCAACCCGTACCGGTTGATGGCGCGGCCGACCGTCTTCTGGGTCTGCAGGAGGTATCTGGATTCGGTGGAGAGTTTCATGTGCACATATGGCCTGATCGTACCGCTCTGTTACAGGATCCTTGCCTCTATGCTGAAATATGTCAAGTACTATGAGCCTGTCGGGATAGTTGGTATGCGCAGGATGGTAATGATAACGGCTTTACCCTTCCAGAAAAAGTAATTGCGCTGATTGAGTATTTGATTCAGAATTGACAAGGATCCGGAATTTATTATGCACAGGTGAACCGAATGGCAAGGGGACTGATTGTCGATGATTCGAAATTCATGAGAAAAATCCTCAGGGAATCGCTCGAAAATGGGGGCCATACGGTTGTTGACGAGGCTGATAACGGCGCTGACGGTGTAGTAAAATACAAGACCATGAAGCCGGATTTCGTCACCATGGATATCACGATGGGCGGCCTGGACGGTATGATGGCGGTACGGGCAATCAGCGAATACGATCCCAGCGCGAAGATCATCATCGTATCCGCGCTCAACGAGCATACCATCAAGATGAATGACAGCACGATTCATGCGGCCGCGTATCTCCAGAAGCCGTTTGACCGGGACCACCTCCTGTCCGTTATAGACGGCATCCTGGGCTGATCTTCCGGTATCTTCATCAACGGCACAATGGGCGGGAAATATATAAAACTATACGGAACTTCCGATGCTGCGGATTCCGCGTTTCTGCTCGCGGAGGGATCGGTCTATTTCTACGCCTCCAATGTGGACAAGTATGCCATATCCGGCAAGAACCTTATCGTGGGGGCCACGGAGATAGTATTGAACCGTCTGCTCGGAAACGACGCCGGCAGGATTGAAACGGCGGCGGCGGCCGACGGGAGCTCGGTCAAAAGAATACCGGCGGAAAAATTCATCGAGGGCCTTCACACCTATTCGTTTGCGCTGAATGTCGCCATGGTGCTCGCGAAGCAGGTTGCGCTGACCGGCAGGATATTGCAGAAAAACATGGATGATCTCGAAAGCGAGAATAAAAAGGTCCGCGAGTATGCGCTTGCCTACCATGCCATCATGAGCCGCCTGCGCCTGGAACATGAAAAGAGAAAGATTCCCTGGCTCAAGGAGCTGATCGACGAATTCAGGGAGACACTCACCTGCAAGCGGGGCGAGGCCCTGTTCAGGTCGATTGAGCCGGCCCACGTGAAGCCGGCGGCGTCGGTGTCGGAGCGGGACGCCGAGTATCAGCGGGGCGCGATCATATGCAGGGAGAATGATCCCGGTGACGAGATGTTTATCCTGAAGAGCGGATCGGTCGATGTGTTTGTGGGAGGCAGCCGCATCAATACCATCGACGATCCCGGCACGGTGATCGGCGAGTCGTCGCTCCTTCTCGGCGAGCCCCGCGCCGCGACGCTCAAGGCGAAGAACAGGGTGATCATAACCAGAATAAGGAAGCAGGACCTGAAGGGGATCGCGGAGCAGCAGGAGGATTTCTTTCCGGGCATCGTGGCATCGCTCGCCGACAGGCATTACAGCAATGTGACCAGGATCGAAAATGTAAACAAATCCCTCATCGAGCAGACGCTGAACCGCGAGGAGACGGGACTGGACCGGCAGGCCGCCAGCGCACGAAGGGCGCAGCGGGAACTCTCCATGCTAAGGAACAGGGTCGATGACGTGATACGGGAAAAGAAGGCTGATTTTCTGAGCGACCTTGAGGAAAATTTATGAAAGGGGCCGGCGGCGACGGATTACCAGTTCAGGGTCTTCAGCCAGCTCAACTCTGCTTTCAGGTGGTGCTCCAGGTAGGTGAATATCTCATGATATGACTGCTCCCCAGAGCGGTTCGTGTCGCCGTCGATCTTCTTTTTTATCGAATCGAGCTTTTCCTTCAGCATGGCGATGCGCTGGTCCACGAACAGTTTTTTCTGATCGTCGCTGAGGTAATTGATGAACATCAGCACAATGTCGATGTCGAAATGGATCAGGGTTTTATCGAAGTACTGCTTGAGCAGCTTCTTGTAATGCTTTTTCCCGTTCGGCATGATCTCGTAAATGTAACGCTCGGGATTGCCGCTGTCCTTTTCCGTTCCGACCCGCTTTACCCAGCCGTTGTCCACTGCTTTTTTGATTGCGTAGTATATGGAGCCGAACTTGATGTCCACGTAGTCTTCCAGCCGCTCCACAATTTTTTTCTTAATCTCGTAGCCATATAAATTTTCTTCCATCAAAAGGCCGAGAATTGTTATTTCAATTTTCATGATCTCCTCCACAAGATAACATGCTCGCGGTGGTGGTTCCGCTCTCCACCGTTTAACGGATCAGCGCGATGCAGGGATTACTTCTTAAATCCCGGCTCTATTCATCACGATGATGAATGCTTGCTTTTT
>JAFGJX010000120.1 GCA_016928865.1 Spirochaetota bacterium | reverse complement strand
CCGTTATTCCACCCCCCTGCGTAAAAACGCCGGTATGTCCAGGTCCTCGTTCTGGTAATCGCGCGAGCGCCGGCGCTCGTAGTCAAGCGAGAAGGTCTGCATGCCGGCCGGCATTTTCTTATCAGCCCTGCCCTGGCTCCCCTCGATGAGGGTGAGCGACGTGCCGTTGCGAGGGTCGGTCTGCACCTGCTGGCTCCCCCCGCGGTTGATCATGTTCCTGCGCCGGTCGAACCCGGTCGCGATCACGGTTACGCGCACCCGGTCCGAAAGCGCCGGATCTATTGTGGTCCCGAATATGATGTTCGCCTCGGCGTCGACCTGGCGGGTGATGACGTCGGTGACCTCGTTCACCTCGTGGAGCGAGAGGTCGTTGCCGCCGGCGATATTGATTAGTACCGCCTTGGCGCCCTCGATGCTGGTCTCTTCGAGGAGCGGGCTGTTAATCGCCTGCTGCGTGGCCTCGAGGGCCTTGTTCTCGCCGGTGCCGATGCCGACGCCCATGAGCGCGTCGCCGGTCTCTCTCATGACGGTCCGCACGTCCGCGAAATCGACGTTCACGAGGCCGGTGACCATGATCAGGTCAGCGATCCCCTGAACGCCCTGCCGCAGAATGTCATCCGCAAGCTTGAAGGCGTCTTCGATCGGTGTGCGGCGGTCGATAATCTTCAACAGCAAGTCATTGTGGATGGTGATGAGCGTGTCCACCTTCTCTTTCAAATTGGCTATGCCCGACTCCGCCTGGCTGAGGCGCTTCTTTCCCTCGACCTTGAAGGGCTTGGTCACCACCCCGACCACCAGCGCGGAATGCTCCTTTGCCACCTCGGCCACGACCGGGGCCGCGCCCGTGCCGGTGCCCCCGCCCATGCCCGCGGTGATGAACACCATGTCCGCGCCCTTCAGCGCCTTGTGGATCTTGTCACGGTCCTCCTGCGCCGCCTCACGGCCCACGTCCGGGTCAGCCCCGGCCCCGAGCCCGCGGGTGAGCTTCGTGCCGATCTGGATCTTGTTCTGCGCGAGGCTGTCCCTGAGCTGCTGGGAGTCGGTATTTGCCACTATGAACTCGACGCCCTCCATTCCGGTGGCGATCATCCTGTTGACCGCGTTGCACCCTGCGCCGCCGACACCGACGACCTTGATGACCGTGGTTAAAGGCTTTTCTTCTTCAAGTTTAAACATGTGGTTCCCCCTTCGGTATTATGTCTCATTGCGCTATATGGTTTCGCGACCGCGTTAATATAAAACCAGTGGCCGGTGCCGGCGTACTGTTACGGCACAGCCTAGCATACTTACAGATATTCTTCAATCCATTTTTTTATTCTGCCGAAAACATTTCCGCCTTTTTCCGGCGTGAACTTTCCGGCCCTGACCTGACTCATCTTGAGCCCGTACTTCAAAAGCCCCACCGCGTTCGAGAACTGCGGCGTGGAGACCCGGTCGGCGATCCCCGTGACGTCGCGCGGCGATCCGATCCGGACCGGCATGTTAAAGACCCGCTCCGCCGCCTCGACCGATCCATCGAGCATGCTGCCGCCGCCGGTCAGCACCACGCCCGCGGCCAGCATATCCTTCTTGCCGGAGAGGACGAGCTCTCGCTCAACCATCTCCATCATCTCCGCCACCCGCGGCTCGATGATCTGGGTCAGCTCCTGGCGCAGGAGCTTGCGGGGAGGCCGCCCGCCCACGGAGGGAACTTCCACCACCTCCGAGGGATCGACCAGGTCGAGCACGGCGCAGCCGTATTTCTTCTTGATGAGCTCCGCCGATTCGATCGGCGTCCGAAGGCCGATCGATATGTCGTTGGTGATATGGATCCCTCCGACCGGGAGCACCGTCGAATACGCGACGCCCCCCTCCAGGTAGACGATCAGGTCGATCGTGCCACCGCCGATATCGAGCAGGGCCACTCCCAGCTCCATCTCGTCCCGGGAGAGGACAGCGTCAGCGGCGGCAAGCGGATTGAAAACGATATCCCGGTACTGGAACCCGGACTTTTCCACGGCCTTGATCATGTTCTGTATGTTCGACGTGGCGCCGGTAATGATGTGCACCTCCGCTTCGAGCCGCACCCCGCTCATGCCAATCGGGTCCTTGATGCCGATCTGGTCGTCCACCGAGAATTCCTTTGACAGGACGTGGAGTATCTCCCGGTCGACGGGAATCACGATGGCCTGCGCGGCCTCGATGACCCGCTTCACGTCCTGGGTGGCAATGGTCCTGTTGCGGCTCGATACGGCGACGACGCCCCGGGAATTCTGCCCCTTGACGTGCTGGCCGCCCACGCCCACTATGACATCGCTCACCTCGTACCCGGCCATGAGCTCGCCCTCGTCGATGGCCTTCACGATCGACGAGGTGGTGTTGTCGATGTTCACGATGACGCCGTTCTTGAGCCCCCGGGAGGGCGTTACGCCGACCCCGATAACCTCGAGCATGCCGCTGTCATTCATGGTCCCGATGACCGCGCAGGTCTTCGTGGTACCTATGTCCAAACCGACCAGAATGTTTTCCATACCCAACTCCTGATTGTCACCTGACAACGACCATGGCGCCGGTCAGGTTTATTTCTTCCGGATACCGGCCAGCGCGATCGCAATAGCCGGCGATATACCGCAGCTTTATAAAGTCCCGCTCGCGGGGCCCCATGATGAAGCCGGTCCTCCTCCCCCGCAGGGTAACCAGCAGCTCTTTCCCGTCGAGACGCACCTCTGAGATCTCGCCGTACAGGGCGGGATGGCTTTTCCTGACCCGGCCCAGCAGATCGAGAAGCCCCCTGACCCGTCCGTTCGCGGCATCGGCTGCCATGTCGTCTCCCGTGAGGCACAGGACCGGGACGCGGTCAGTATGCACGTTGTTCCTGGAGATGACCGCGCGGGAGCCGTCAAGCTCGTACAGCGCGGTCCCCTTTTCCCGGACGACTGCCATGACCAGCTCAGGCTCCTTCTCGACGATCGAAACGATCAGGCGCCCTCCTGATTCCGTCACCCAGTAGGCCTTGAGGAAACGGTTGCCCGCCAGGGCCCGGCCGAGAGAATCGATGTCGATCACGATCCCGTCGTCAACCGCCTTCAGGCTGACGTCTCGGACCAGGTCGTATTTTGACAGGAGCTTCAGGCCCCTGAAATCGACGGCCTTTACTGTGCGTACGTCCCCGGCCAGACCGTTGCCGCCCGCAGCAGCCAGGCAGGCAAGGATAGCAGCCGCATGTACCAGCCCCGTTTTCATCGTGTCAGTGCGTCCTCTTCTTGATTTCATCGATAATGCGCGCGCCCGCCTTGTATATATCTCCTGCGCCCAGCGTTATCACGACATCGTTCTCACGAACCAGGGACGCGACCGCGCCGGGTATGTCCTCAAACTTCGATATGATCTCGACGCTCCGGCCGTCGTGCCGCGCGACCGCATCGAGGATCAGTCGCGACGAGACTCCCTCGATTGGCGCCTCGCCCGCGGGATAGATCTCGGTCAGGAGCAGAAGGTCGGCGTTCGCAAAGGACTGGCCGAAATCGTCGCACAGTAGCTGCGTCCTGGTGTAGCGGTGCGGCTGGAACACGACCACGATCCGCCGCCCCAGGCTCCTGACCGCCTCCAGCGTGGCGCGGACCTCCGTGGGATGGTGCCCGTAATCGTCGTACACCCGCACGCCCGCGGTTTCGCCGATGAATTCAAGCCTGCGGCCCACGCCGCGAAACTCGGCGAGCCCTTCCCTGACTGCGTCGAGCGGAATTCCCAGCTCCTGGGCCACGGCGATGACCGACAGAGCGTTGACCGCGTTGTGGGCCCCCATCTGCCTGATCGAGAATTCGCCCTGGTTCTCGCCCCGGTAGAGGCAGGTGAACCGGGTGGTGCCGCCGTTGTTCATCCTGATGTCGACGGCCCGGAAATCCGCGTCCTCCGAGGTGCCGTAGGTATAGTATGGGCGCTCCACCGCGGGGAGCATTTCCCGCACCGTGACGTCGTCGACGCAGAGTACGGAGTAGCCGTAAAAGGGTATATTGTTCATGTAGGTCAGGAACGCGTCCTTGAGCCCCTGGAAATACTTGTAGTGATCGAGATGGTCCGCGTCGATGTTCGATACGATGCCGATGCAGGGAAGGAGCTTCAAAAAGGACCCGTCCGACTCGTCAGCTTCGAACACGATATATTCGCCCTCCCCGACCCGTGCGTTGGTGTTGAAATTGAGCACCTTGCCGCCGACCACCGCGGTCGGATTCATTCCCCCGTGGAAGAGGACGTACGAAAGCATGGAGGTGATCGTGGTCTTGCCGTGGGTGCCGGCGACGCCGATGCCGTGCTTCATGCGCACGAGCTCGGCCAGCATCTCGGAGCGGTGGATTACCGGTATGCGGCGCTTGCGCGCCTCGATCAGCTCCGGGTTCACCGGGTTGATGGCGCTCGAGGTGACCACCACGTGGTAATCCCCCACGTTCGCGGCGGAATGGCCGATGAAGATCCGCGCGCCCATGGACGCGAGCCTCCTGGTCTGATCCGACTCCACGAGATCGGAACCGGAGACCTCGTATCCCAGGTTGATCAGGATCTCGGCGATGCCGCTCATGCCGATGCCGCCGATCCCGATGAAATGCATTTTTTTCGAATTTCTGAACATTCTTGCTATCCCAGTACCATTCTTAAATAAACTCGCAACCTTTTCAACCGTACCGCCCCCTCCGGCCTCCGGCCACCTCCCCCGTTTACGGGGAAGGACGGGAGGGGGCCGGGGGCTATCCGCCTATCTCCTTCATAATGTCACTCACGATCGTTTCCGCGGCGTTCACCATGGCGATGCCCAGGGCCTTATCCGACATGCGTTTGAGCGCGCGCGGGTTGTTTAAAAGATCGAGCAGCACCGGCAGCACCTTCTCCGGCACCGCGTCATCGTTGCTGATCTTGACCGCCGCGCCTGCCTGGACGAACTCGTCCGCGTTCCGGTCCTGGTGGTTGTCCGCGGCGTGGGGATACGGTATCTGGATCGAGGGCAGGCCCATCGCCGCGAGCTCCATCATCACGCCCGCACCCGACCGCGACAGCGCGATATCGGACGCCCGGTAGGCTAGGCCCACCCGGTCGATGAAGGGCGACAGGTATATCGACCCCTCGTCAATTTCATTGTTCACCCGCTCCCGATATTCCTTGAACGAAAAATCACCCGTGCTCCAGATGATACCGACATTTTTCAGCTCATCCGGGTAGTTCTTCCTGAGGCCGAAGATGAGCTCGTTGATCCGCACCGCGCCCTGGCTCCCGCCGATCACCAGGATCACCCTGCCGGCGTGTCCCAGGTGGAACGCTTTCCGGGCCTCTTCACGGTATGCGTCCACCATGACCTTCTTGCGGATCGGATTGCCGGCCAGCAGGTACTTTTCTCCGGATTTCAGGTATTCCGTGGCTCCCCGGAAGGTGCCGTATATCTTTCGCGCGTCCTTCTCGAAAAACTTGGTAACCTTGCCCGGCACCGAATTCTGCTCGCACAGAAACAGGGGAACTTTCATGAGCTTCGCCGCGGCCAGAGCCGGCGCGGACACGTACCCGCCCATTCCGATGACGGCGCGCACATTGTTCTTCCTTATTATCTTACGCGCCGAAAGCAATGCGGACGCGAAGGCGGCGGGGAACATGGCGAGCCGCACCGGGCTCTTCGAAAACGAGGGGGCGCGGTACAGGTGCAGGTCTTCCGGCGCCACGTCATCAAGCGACGAAAAGCGGGCGTCCCTTTTTCCGGAAAGGAAGAGGGTGTTCACCCCCGCCTCCCGGAACGCATCATAAAGGGCCAGCCCGGGGCTGATGTGACCGCCGGTGCCCCCCGCGACGATCAGGACCGATATATCATTCATGCTTTTCACTGCCATACCTCTTCAAATGATTGCATTTCCCTGCGCATCGCGCCGCTGTAGCGCGATATGTTCAGCAGTATTCCCGCCGCGATCATGTTCGCCATGAGCGACGACCCGCCGTAGCTTATGAACGGCAGGGGTATCCCCTTGGTCGGCAGCGCTCCCGTGACCACGCCCAGGTTGATGAACGCCTGCACCACGATCATGAGCGAAAGCCCGATGGCGAGCAGCCTGCCGAAATCATCCTGCGATTCGGCCGCAATGGCGATCCCCCGCCAGAGCACGCCGGCGTAGAGGAGCACGATGGCCACCGTACCCAGGAGTCCCGCTTCCTCCGCAATGACGGCGAAGATGAAATCGGTATGCGGCTCCGGCAGGCGGGACAGCTTCTGGGTCCCGTTCCCCAGGCCCACGCCGATCAGCCCCCCCTTCTTGAACGCTATGAAGGACTGGATGATATGATAGCCGATGCCGTACCGGTAGTCCCAGGGATTCAGGTAGGCGACGATTCTGTCCTTCCGGTAGTCCACCTGATATATCATCAGATAGAACATCGGAATGCTGAGAATAAAGAGCGAAAGGATATAGGTGAAGGGGAACCCCGATATGAACAGGATCAGCACGGAGACGATCAGGATATCTATGGCGGTGCCGAAATCCGGCTGGAGCATGACCAGGAGGAAGATCACCGCCACGATCCCCACCGGCACCAGGAAGTGGACGAAATGCTCCTTAGCCTCGGCGGAAAAGACCTTGGCCAGGTAGATGACCACGAAGAGCTTCACGAACTCTGACGGCTGGAACGACACCGGCCCCAGAGCCAGCCACCGCATGGAGCCTTTGGCGCCGTGCCCCAGGCCCGGCAGGAACACCATGACCAGCAGCGCCAGCGAGAGAAGGAGCATCAGCTTGGTATGGCGCCGGTATATGCGGTAGTCGATCTCCTTGAACACGAACAGAAGCGCGAACCCGGCCGCGAACCAGAGGAGCTGCTTTTTCAGGAAGTAGTATGAATCGCCGAAGTTCTTCATGGCGTAGACGGCGCTCGCGCTGTAGCTCATGGCGATCCCGACGCCGGCCAGCACCAGGATCACCGCGAACAGGATCACGTCCGCGTCCTTCGGCCGCCGCGTGTCCACGAAGGACCTGAGGTCCACCGCTCCGCCCCTCATCACGCGACCTCCCCGTTTTGAAGCATGGCGACCGATCTCTTGAAATCGTTCCCCCGCTCCTCGTAATTGGCATACATGTCAAACGACGCGCACGCCGGCGAAAGGAGGACCGTATCCCCCTCCCTGCTCTCGCGAAACGCCTTCGCGACCGCGTCCCGCATCGATTCGGCAAAGACGTGGCGGAAGCCGGTGAGCACGCGGGCAAAGTACTCTTTCGATTCGCCGATGAGCACCACCGACCGTATCCGGCCCTCCAGGCCCGCCTTCAGCCGCGAGTAATCGTCTCCCTTTGTTCTTCCACCCAGGATCAGGACGCCCTGGCCCGGAATGCTCCGGAGGGCCGTGAGCACCGCGTTGACGGTGGTCGCCTTTGAATCGTTGATGAAGGCGCGGCCGCTGAACACGCCGACCCGTTCGAGACGATGCTCGAGGCCGGGGAAGGAGCAGGCCGCCCTGCCGATGCTTTCGTAGTCAGGCGCGCCCCCCTCCCGCTCGATAATTCCTTTCGCGGACAGCACCGCGACCATCGCGTTCTGGATATTGTGCAGCCCCGGCATCTTCATGTCCCGGGCGCGAAACACCGCCCTGTCGCCATCCCGCAGCATTACGGTATCTTCGCGCAGATAGATATCGGCTTCCCGGGTCTCAACCGAGAAGGAAAGCACCCTGGATTTAACCATGCCGGCGCTCCGCTCCGCCATAACGTCGTCGCGGTTATATATGAAGCAATCATCGGCGCCCTGGTTCATGGCGATCCGCATTTTCGCCCGGAAATAATCCTCCATGCCGTCATAGCGGTCAAGGTGGTCCGGGCTTACATTCAGAAGCGCCGCGACCTCAGGCCTGAAATCGACAATCGTTTCGAGTTGGAACGAGGAAAGCTCTGCCACGATCACGGAGTCTTCCGTGGTTGCCCCCGCGAAGGAGATGAGCGGGATGCCGATGTTGCCGCCCACGCGCGCGTCCCTGCCCAACTCACTGAAGACATGCCCGGTAAGCGCGGTGGTGGTTGACTTGCCGTCCGTGCCGGTGATGGCCACCATCCTGCCCGGTATGCAGCGGTACGCGAGCTCCACTTCCGCGATGACCGGAATCCTCCGCCGGTACGCCTCAACAATCAGGGGAATGGTGCGCGGCACACCCGGTGACAGGACGATCGCGTCAAAGCCCTCGTCAAGAAGCGATGGGTCCTGGCCGCCCGCAAGCACGCGGACCACGGGATCGAGCTTTTCCAGTACCCCGGCAAGCTCTGATGCGCTCTTTTTATCTGACGCCGCCACGGACACGCCCCTTCCCGCCAGGAAGTTGGCGGTAGCCAGTCCGGTCCGGTATCCCATTCCGACCACGAGGGCTTTTTTTATGTTGTTACATGTTCCTGTCATATACTTATATGTTCGATCCTATCTGCACTGTCCAATCTCCTTCCGGTCCGCCCCCCGAACCCCACTTCGACAGGCTCAGTGCAACGCCCGGGGGGGGGCTTTCTGCAGCTACTATCCCAAAGTCCCCCTCCGGGGGATTTAAGGGGCCTACAGTATCTTCAGGGAGCTCAATCCCAGCAGCGCCAGGATGATCCCCAGTATCCACATCCGCGTCACCACCTTCTGCTCCGGCCACCCGGACAGCTCGAAGTGGTGGTGGATCGGCGCCATCTTGAATACCCGCTTGCCCCTGTACCTGAACGAAACGACCTGTATGATGACCGACAGCGCCTCCGCCACGAACACGCCGCCTACGATAAACAGGAAAATCTCCTTCTTGATCATTACCGCGACGATCCCGATGATGCCCCCGAGCGCGAGAGACCCGGTGTCGCCCATGAACACCGTTGCCGGATTGCTGTTGAACCAGAGGAAGCCCATGCAGGCGCCGATCAGCGCCGCCAGGAATACCGTCAGCTCCCCGGCAAGGGGGATATACGGTATCCGGAGGTACATCGCGATCTTGCTGTGTCCGGCAAGGTAGGACATGATCCCCAGCGACACGCCCACGATCATGACGGACCCGGTCGCAAGCCCGTCAAGGCCGTCCGTCAGGTTGACCGCGTTGGTGGTCGCCACGATCACGACAACGGCGAAAGCGATCCAGAGCAGCCCCATATCGGCCACGCTCCTGTTGATGAAAGGCACATACAGGGTTGTCACCTCCTGTCTGTTCGCCGGCATATAATAGATGAGAACCGCGACACCGAAAGCGACGATGACCTGCACCAGGAGCTTTACGCGCGCCGGCACGCCATTTTTGTTCCTCAAAATTGACTTGATGTAGTCGTCGGCGAATCCGAGGCCCGCCAGAAAGACCGTGGCGCCGATCAATACGTTCAGGTACGGGCTTGAAAAATTTCCCCAAAGGGCGATGGATGCAAGCACTGCCCCGATGATTATAATCCCGCCCATGGTGGGCGTGCCCGCCTTCTGCCGGTGGCTCTCCGGGCCGAGCTCCCTGATTTCCTCTCCGAACTTGAGAAGGCGCAGCCAGCGGATCACCAGGTTCCCGAAAACAAGCACCATCAGGAGCGATGTGAGCGCCGCGTACGCCGATCGAAACGTGATGTACTGAAAAAGCCTCAGGAACCCGAGGTGCTCGCTGAGCGGCAGTATGAAATGGTAAAACATATTAACCCTCTCCTCCCGTCAGGGCGTTCACTACGTCCTCCATCTTCATGGAGCGGGAACCCTTGATTAAGACAACGTCATTATCGTCGATGATCGTCTTCAGGTAGCGCGAAAGGTCCTCCTTCGACCCGAATTCCCTGATGCGGTCGGGATCGAGGCCCGCCCGCGCGGCGCCGTCGGCGTAATATCCGGACATATCCCCCCAGAGAAGCAGCATGTCAAATTTATTTTCCGCCACCGCCCGTCCGCTTTCGGCATGGCACGCCGGCGCCGCGGCGCCGAGCTCCTTCATGTCTGAAAGCACAGCGATCTTGCGGCGCTCCGGATAGATCTCCCCGGTCGACCGGAGGGCGTATGAGAGTGAGAGGGGGTTGGCGTTATAGCTGTCATTGATCACGACGAACCCCCGGTTGATGACCTGGCTGCGGCCGTCCACGTTGACGAACCCGGCAAGCGCGTCCCGCACGTCCGCCGGTCCCAGGCCGTACTCGCCGGCAACGGCTATGGCGGCCATGACATTGTAGACGTTGTGGAGGCCGTAGACCGGCACGATGATCTCGGTGTCCCTGAAGGTCACCGCGATGCTGTCGTGATAGAGCCGGTAGGCATCGGGACGGACGTCCGCGCCTTCGGAAAGGCCGAAGGTCTCGACGACAAGGTCCATCTCGAGCGCACGCTGCATGATGATATCAAGGCATCGCATCTCCCGGTTTACCAGGAGCTTTGCTCCCGGCTTCATGCCGTTCAGCACCTCCGCCTTGGCCCGGGCCACGTTTTCAATGGAGCCCAGGAACTCGAGGTGCCCCTCGCCCGCGTTCAAGATAACGGCCAGATCCGGCTTCGCGATCTGTGACAGCCGGTCCAGCTCGCCGGCGTGGTTCATGCCCATCTCGATGACCGCATATTTGTGCGACGGCGCCAGGCCGAGCAGGGTAAGGGGAACGCCGATTTCGTTGTTATAATTTTTTACGTTCTTCAGGCAGCTCCAGCGCGAAGAAAGAATGGCGCATGCAAGCTCCTTGGTGGTGGTCTTGCCATTGGTCCCGGTGATACCGATAACTATCGGGTCGATCTCGTCACGGTGCCGCGCGGCGATCGCGCCGAGCGCCTTCAGGGTGTCGCCGCAGCGTATCTCGGCGACGCCGTTTTGCTCCGCCAGGTCGGTATAGCCGTCGCGCATGGCGAGGAACGATCTGATGCTGCCGGTCTCCGCCAGGGGACGGATGAAATCGTGGCCGTCATACCGCTCGCCTACCAGCGGAACGAAGAGGCTGTTCTCGCCCGGCTTGCGGGAGTCAGTGGTGATGCTCCCGATAATGGCTTCCGGCTCGCCCGCGGTGACCGTTCCGCCGCAGGCCTCCGCGATCCAGCCCACCGATGTCGCGTATTCCACTATCACACCCTCACCTGCATGCAGCGCGCCGCCACTTCCTTGTCGTCAAAATGCGTCTTTTCAGTGCCTATGATCTGGTAATCCTCATGGCCCTTGCCGGCGATGACCACGATGTCGCCCTCTCCGGCCATCGCCATGGCGCGGGCTATGGCCTCCGCCCTGTCAGGAATGATCTCGTGGTTTCCCTTCGCGAGTCCCGCCGTAATCTCGCCGATGATCCGCGCCGGGTCCTCGGTGCGCGGATTGTCGCTGGTAACGACAACCAGATCCGAGTTATCCTCGGCAACGCTTCCCATGAGGGGCCGCTTGGTCCTGTCGCGGTCGCCGCCGCACCCGAACACGGTTATGACCCGGCGGTGCTCGAGCTCGTTGACCGACCTGAGCAGCTTCTGGAGCGCGTCCACTGTGTGGGCGTAATCCACGATCACCACGAACCCCCGATCCGCCTTGAGCACGTCAAACCGTCCCGGAACGGTCTCCAGACCGGCCAGGCCTTCGGCTATCTCCTCGAACGGCACGCCCATGCGGTGCGACACCGCCAGGGCCGCCAGCGAGTTGTAGAGCTGGAACGTGCCGAGCAGGTTCAGCCGGATGTCGACGCCGGCCTCGGGGCGGGCGAGCCGGTAGCTCAGCCCGCGGATGCTGTTCGCGATCGCTCCCGGATCGGGCATATAGTCTGCTTCCGTCTCTATGCCGAAGCTCACCATCGGGTAGGTGCGGCTGTTCCGCATCATGAAGAGCTCGCGGCCGTAGGGGTCGTCAACGTTAACCACGCCGTAGCGTCCCTTCTTGAAGCTCTTCTCGAGCAGCTCAAATATGCGCTTCTTCGCGTTAAAATAGCTTTCAAAATCATGGTGAAAATCGAGGTGGTCTCGGGTCAGGTTGGTGAACACGGCCGCGTCGAAATCGATGTCGTCGGCCCGGCGGAGCTCCAGGGCGTGGGATGACACCTCCATGATGAAGGCGTCCACGCCGTCCCGCCGCATCCGGTAGAGTATCTCCTGTAAATCTTTCGACTCCGGTGTGGTATTGGGCGCCGGATACTCCCGGCCGCACCAGCGGTAGTTGATGGTTCCGATCACGCCCGGTTTACGTCCGTGCCGCTTCATGATCGCCTCGAGCATGTAGGTAATCGAGGTCTTGCCGTTGGTACCGGTAACTCCGATCGCGAGCATCGAACGTGAGGGAAACCCGAAAAACGCGGCGGAAAGCCGGGAGAGCGCGGTCCTGGTGTCCGCTGTTGTCAGGATGCCAACGCCCCGGTCGACCAGGCCCGCATACTCGGCCGCACGGGACCGCGAAACGCACACGGCAGCGGCGCCGCTTTCGACCGCGGTCTTCACGAATTTATGCCCGTCGCTCTTGAACCCTTCCACCGCGACAAAGAGGCTCCCTTTCTTCACCAGGCGCGAATCGTACTCAAGCGAGGTAACAACCGTATCGCCCGGGCCCGCAAGCGCAACAGCGCCGCCCGACGCTTCCGCCAGATCCCCGATGGAGGCCTTTATCTGAATGGAATTATTGAACATCGGTCTCCTTCACCGCCATGACCTCAAAATCACCCGGAAGCATCCGGCGCAGGCCGTTTCTCCGGGCGTGTTCCGCTATGACATCCATCCGCCGATACCGTTCGATATCGTACAGGAGACGGTCGTTCTGCTTGACGAGACGCTCCTCGCGCGCGGCAAGCGACCGGTACTCCATCTCGCTCTGAAGCATCTGGATGTTCTGCCACACGTAGAGCAGGACAAACAGGTTCATGGACAATATCACGATAATATACCTGATGGCCGTGCCTCCGCCAGTTTTTCACAGACCCGGAGCCGCGCGCTCCGCGCCCTGCTGTTGCGCGCGGTCTCCTCCACATCAGGCCGCAGCGGCTTTTTCGTCAATAGTTTTACATACGGCGTCCCCGCGCAGCGGCAGTTCCGCGGCTCCTCGGAGCAGAGGCATCCCCGCCCCAGTCGTCTGAACTTGTCCTTCACTATCCGGTCTTCCAGGGAGTGGAAGGAGATAGCCATGATCCTGCCGCCGGGAGCGAGGAGCCCGTGCGCGTCATCCAGGCTCCTCCCTATTGCGCCGAGCTCGTCGTTCACCGCGATCCGGAGCGCCTGGAACACCCTGGTCGCCGGATGGATATTCTTCACGTGGAAGCGCTTCGGGATGGCGCCGAGCACGATGTCAGCCAGCTCGCCGGTGGTCCCGACCGGCTTCCCGCGCCGCGCGCGTACGATGGCGGACGCGATCCTGCGCGACCATCGCTCCTCGCCGTAGCGGAATATGATGTCAGCCAGCGTTTTTTCGTCCGCCGTGTTCACGATCTCCTCCGCGCTCTCCCCGCAGCCATCAAGCCGCATGTCGAGACGCTCGTCACGGGCGAAGCCGAAGCCCCGTCCGCTCTCGTCGAAATGATACGACGATATGCCGAAGTCATACAGAACGTAATGCACCCTTCCCCTCACCTGTCCCAGATGCTGAGAAATATGAGCAAAATTATCATTAATGAAATCAATTCTGCCTGCATGTTTCCTGAGCCTCTCCCGGGCTATTTCCAGGATCTCGCCGTCCCTGTCGAACGCGATGATCCGGATGTTCGCAAACCTGTTTAGAAAAAGCTCCGAATGCCCCCCTTCGCCCACGGTGCAGTCAACCAGCAAGCCCGTTCCCCGAAATTCGGATTCCTCGACAAACCGGAGCAGTTCGCCGGGCATGACCGGCATGTGCGCGTATCCCAATCAACCACCTCATATATTATGTCTCATCAGGGCCTGTGCCCCGCTCCCACCGCGCCGCGTCCCACACACATCGCGGCGCCCTCCTGCACGCCCCGCCCTAAATCCCCAGATCGCCCGCGAGGGCGTTCAACGAATCCTGGTCAGGCCGGAACTGGTTATATGTTTCAGTTGCCCATATCTCGATCCGGTCGTTCAGGCCCAGGATGGTGACTTCGTTCCTTATCTGCGCGTAGTCCAGGTGGCTGGCGGGAATGAGGATCCTTCCCTGCCGGTCAAGGTCCTGCTCGCGAGCGCCGCCCATCAGGTGGCGCATCCAGTTCCTGCTGGTCGGATTGGACTGCGGCAGGGGCACCAGCTTCTCCTTAACGAACCGCGCCCAGTCAGCTTCGCGGAAGGCCATGATGCACCGGTCAAACCCGTAGGTGAGCACCAGCCTGTTGACAACGGCATCCTCTCCGAAGGCCTTTCTGAGCTTCACCGGGATCGCAACCCTGCCTTTTTCATCCAGGGTGGGATTATATTCACCCATGAACATCCGCAACACCACCATCAGACAAAATTCAACATAAATCCCCACTAATCCCCACTATATACCATATGAGACATAATTTGTCAACAATAAAACAAAAAACTTTACACTTTCGATAATTGTGTTCGGGGATAGGATAATAAAGAGGTATTGTAATTTTTCCTTGACACTTCGCGGTTAAAATAATTTTTGTTTAGAGCATTAAATGTTGCGGAACATGGGGCGCCGGAGGTACGCCAAAGACCCCATAACAATATATGTCGATCGCGGGTGTAGTTCAGTGGTAGAACTCCAGCCTTCCAAGCTGGTCACGTGGGTTCGATTCCCATCACCCGCTAATACATTGGCGAATAGACGAAGGTTTCCCTTCTCCCCGATCCCTCAACGCAGGGACGATCTTATTCTATAATTGTCTTTTAATTCCTTATCTTATATGCATTTTAACCCTGATATGCAATAGTTTCCTGAAAAAACTCAAGGTAAGGGCCATGGAACAATTGGGCATACTGATGTACGGGTACAACAAAGCTGACGCGCACTGCATCAGGGACACCCTTGCGTCAGCACTCAAGAACGATATACTCCTGCTGAGCGGATCATGCAAAGAGGCGCATGTTCTGGAAGATATTCTCAATGATGAAAAATATGATACCTACGAGGACAAAGACCCCAGGGTGCTCATGTTTCTCGGTTTTGATGATGAGCAGATTAACCTTGCCCTTAAAAATTTTCCTGAAGCGGACAGTGTCGCCCGGCCGATCTTCTGCGTTCCCACGGAAAACAATATCACCTGGCCGCTGCGTCAGCTCCTGGAGCACCTTGTAGAAGAGCGGAATTACTGGAACAGGAAGGATAAAAAATAATAAGGCTCACAGATGCCTTTTCCAGTGCGCGATAAACCTGCCTTAACAGGCCCTGATAAATCCGGAGCCCCGGTTGTTCACCGGGGCTCCGTTCTAAACTGCTACTATTTTTTTCTGTCCCGCCGTACTGCAGGAGATCAATTATAGGCTTTCCACGCCCCGCCCCTTGAAACCACTGGCACCAGACAGCGCTCTCTTACCAGCAGAGCTGACACTTGGTCTCCTGGCTTATCTGCTTGACCGAGTAACCGTAAGAGTTCTCCGCTACCACAATTATCGTATACGAAACACCGTCGGATAACCCGGTAACCAGGTTGGAGAATTGATACCCTCCCGTGGACACGTCATGACTCTGCAGGGCATTGCTTACCGTATTCCCGGACACGGAGATCTTAAAACGGAGCAGTAGCACATTGGTGTACGTGTATCCGATGTATGCAGTCACGGTTGGCGCCGGGTTGCCCGCTGTTGAAAAAGTCGGGCGCGCGAGTGTTATCGAATCCTTGTCATATGAGGATATGACCAGGTCGTTCAATACCGGCGCCACGCCAGACGTGCTCTGCACTATCTCCTGCACCGAATACCCGGCGCTGTTTTGCGCCACGACGATTATTCTATACGTCATATTGGTGCTCAGGCCGCTGAATTGATATGCTCCCGTGGACACATCGTGGCTCTGCAGGAAGCCGTACACGGTCCCGTACAATATGCCGATGGTTCCGTTATATCCGATATACGCCGTCACTGACGGCACCGGGCTGCCCGCGGTCGTAAAAGTCGGCTGCGCAATGGTTATCGAATTCGATCCGAAAGCGGATATATCCAGGCTGTCCAGAACCGGCGCGATGCCCGCCGTACTCTGGGTTATCTGGCGCACGTAATACCCGGCGCTGTTTTGCGCCACGACAACAATTGTATACTCAGTGTTGGTATTTAATCCGCTGAACTGATATCCGCCCGCGGACACGTCAACCGGCCCCTGAAGCGAGCCGCTCACCGATGAGCCTGACACCGTGATAGTGCCGCTGTAGCCGATGTACGCCTCCACCGTCGGGGTCGGGTTGCCCGCGGTCGAGAAGGTCGGCTGCGCGAGCGTTATCGAGCTCGTATCACTCGCGGATATAGACAGGCTGCGCAATACCGGCGCCACCGGTGAATTTTCCGTACTCTGGTTGATCTGCTGTACGGAGTACCCGATGCTGTTTCTCGCGATAACAACGATCGTGTATGCGGTCCTGTCGTTCAGGCCGCTGAACTGGTGCCCGCCCGCGGACACATCGACCGGATCCTGCAAATAACCGTATGCGACACCGCTTATCACCGTTATAATGCCGTTGTACCCGATGTAGGCCCGCACCGTCGGCGCCGGGTTACCGGCGGTCGAGAGGGTCGGCTGCGCGAGCGTTATCGACGTGTCGTCAAACGACGATAAGGAGAGGCTGTTCAAGACTGGCGCTATGCCCGCCGTGCTCTGGTTTATCTGCTGCACGGAATAGCCGGTCGCGTTTTGCGCCACCACGATAATCTTGTACGTTGTATCTCCGTTCAAGCCGCCGAACTGGTGCCCGCCCGTGGACACGTCGACCGGCCCCTCCAGCGATCCGCTCACTATCGAGCCGGACACCGAGATGGTGCTGCTGTTTCCGATATAGGCCTGTACCGTCGGCGCCGGATTGCCGGCAGTGGAGAAGGTCGGCTGTGCAAGCGTTATCGACGTATCGTCAAATGACGACACGGAGAGGCTGTTCAGGACCGGCGCCATGCCCGCCGTGCCCTGGACGATCTGCTGTACCGAATATCCCATGCTGTTTTGCGCCACGACGATAATTCTATACGCTGTATTGGCGCTCAGACCGCTGAATTGATACGCGCCAGTGGACACGTCCACCGGCCCCTGGAGCGAGCCGCTCACCGTTGAGCCGGACACCAAGATGGTGCTGCTGTACCCGATGTAGGCCTGTACCGTCGGCGTCGGATTGCCGGCAGTGGAGAAGGTCGGCCGTGCTATGGTTATGGAGTTTGAATCGGACGATGATATGGAAAGGCTGTTTAACACCGGCGCTGCAGGCAGGCCTTCCGTGCTCTGGACTATCTGCCGGGTTGAATACCCGACATTGTTCTGCGCGACAACGATGATGGTGTATGATGTCTCGATATCCAGATCGCCGAATTGGTATCCGGCAGCCGATACGTCTATCGGACCCTCGAGCGTTGAGCCGCTCACCACCGAGCCGGAAACCGAGATGGAGCCGGTAAGCCCGATGTAGGCCTGTACCGTCGGCGCCGGGTTGCCGGCCGTGGAAAAGGTCGGCCGCGCGAGCGTGATGGATTCAGTATCATACCCGGATACCGACAGGCTGCTCAAAACCGGCGCGATGCCCGATGTGCTCTGGATTATCTGCTGCACCGAATATCCTTCGTCATTTTCCGCCACGACGATTATTTTATACGTTTCATTCGGGGTCAGGCCCCAAAATTGACAGGAGTACATGGAGACGTCGGTCGGGCCCTGAAGCCAGTTGCTCACCGTTGAGCCTGATACCGTGATGGTGTCATTGTATCCGATGTAGGCCTCCACCGTGGGTGCCGGATTGCCGGCAGTGGCGAAGGTCGGCTGGTTCAGCAGTATCGATGTTGAACTGGAAAACCCTATGGAGAGGCTGTTCAGGACCGGCGGGATCAGGCTCGTGCGCTGCATTATCTGAACTACTGAAAACCCATTGTCGTTATACGCCACGACCATGATCGTGTATGTTGTACCCGGCTCCAGATCCTCAAATACGCATCCCGATTGAGACACGTCAATCGGGCCCTGCTGGTAGTTGAAGATTACCCCGGCATAGCTCATAATGTTGCCGCTGATCCCGATAAATGCGCGTACCGCCGGCGAAGGTTCTCCCTTTTTCGCAAGGGTCGGCTGCGAGAGCGTGATGGAAGTCGGATCCGTGCTGGTTATCACGAGGTCGTTCAGTACGGGAGCATTGCCGGAACCGAATATCATCTCCATAATCCGGCTCCCGAGCGTCACGAGCATCATCGTGGTAACCGAATCACTGTCCAAACCAGAAGAGGTATTTGATTTTGCGGAACTGCCGCCGCTGTTGGAGCATGAAAATGTTAATGAGAGAATAATTAAAGCGATAATAATGCGTGGAGATAAGCGTTTCATGGCGTTTACCCCGAGTAATAATAAAATTAATAATATAAATTATTGTGCCATATAATGCAAACAACAGAAAAACAAACAACCGATATATGTTATTTGCTTATATTTTCAAAAATAAATTTAAATTTGTTGCGAAACTGCATTTCACGCTCGCCGGGAAGCCCCGGCGGGAGGGCTTTTTAGAGTCTTCGTTCTATAAAAAGCATATTTAAAAATATAGCATAGCAACAAATCTTCTTTAAAATTAAAAGATAATTTTAAATTATCATTTTATATATTATTTATCTTGCATAAAATTGATGCATCAGAAAATTGCCTGTTTTTAATTAAAATTAAATGATACAAAGTTGCTAGAAGTGTAATTAATGCTATACATTCATATGTGTATTTTAAAGTGAAATGAGAATAACAATGTAATTTAGCAGCAATTTTGTCCGCGTTCCGCAGGCCGCGAATCATATCGGCGCGTGATAAACCTGTTGGGATAGACTTGAAATAGAGTGAAATTGATTGTAACGCACACCCGCCCTACCCGGCAAATGATATAATCAGCATACCGATCACCATCACCAGGCCAGCCGCGAGCTTTGCCCTGAGGCCCGTTTCTTTAAGGAAGAAGACACCGAAGACAATTCCGAACAAGAGGCTGCTCCTTTTTATGGATATCATGTAGCTGACCTGGACAAGCCTTATTGCCGCCATATGGAAGGATATCATGATGCTGGAGAGCCCCCCTATAAGAACGAGCTCTTTCGCAAAGATCGCCTTCATGCCGGATCTTTTTACGACCGGGAACGAAAAAACCAGCGCCAGGAGGCTAAAGTAGCTTGCCGCAAAAAAGGACGGACTGGAATACAGGACCCCCATCTTTCCGAAGTTGGACGTGAGGCTGTATATAAAGGCCACGATCAGCATCAGGAGCGGGCCCTTCTCGCGAAAGATCCTCCTGAAGGGATCAAGTATGCCCTGCCGCACGGAGCTCACGTTGATGAGATACGCTCCTGACACGATCAGGATAATACCCATTATCCCGTTTGCTGATGGATACTCGCCGAGCATCACTGGCGAGGTCAGAACCAGGAATACGGGTGTAAATGACAGGAAGGGCGTTGTCAGTGACAGGGGGGACAGGGAGAGCGCTTTAATGTACAGGAGCAGCGCGACGGTCTCAAGCGGCAGGGCCAGAAGGTATACCCACCCGATCCTGGCGTCGATAGCGGGAATGCCGTCAATGACCGCGTAAAGCCAGAGCACGGGAACGGAATAGACGATCCTGCCGAAGGCGATTTCACCCGCGCTGAACCGGCCTGAATATTTTTTCGTGAACAGGTCGGTGAGGGCGAGGAAAAAAGCGCACAGTATTGAAAGCACTATCCAGATGGGACCGCTCCGGAACATTCAGGTTTCTTCAGGAGGCATTATGCGGACGTTTGAGAAATTATCAAGATATTTTCACCGCCCGACAGCCGGGATTGTCTGTCTGGCCGATGGGATCATAGCCGCGATCCGCGTCTGACGCGCAGTTCACGCAGGGCTATGACAACTACCGTGAGCAGGGTGATAGGTATTGCAAAATAGAGCATGACCGCGCTGAACCCGGGCAGGGCGTCATGGCGGGATGCGGCCAGAAAGAGATATATCGTGTACGCCGCGTAATAGCCGAGCAGCAGGCCCCCCTCCCAGCGACTGATCTCGCCGCCGGAGAAAAAGATCGGCAGGCAGGCGAACGCCACCGCGATCATGACCGGGATATCGAACCCGATGACGGCGCCGGAAACCTCTATGCCCGACGGCGCGCTCATCCCGGCCGCGCCCAGCACACCCAGGAGATTGAAGAGGTTGCTGCCGACGACATTGCCGACGGCGATATCGCGTTCGCCGCGCACGGCAGCGACGATAGAGGTTACCACTTCCGGCAGGGAGGTCCCGACCGCGACGACCGTCAATCCGATGACCAGCTCGCTGACGCCGAGGCAGCGGGCGAAATACACCGCGCTCTCGACGAGCCAGTGCGAGCCGAGCACCAGAATGCCCAGGCCGGCGATGACCGCAACCGCGTTAAGCATCCAGCCTGTTTTTCCCCGCCCGGCGGCGCCATACTTGCTTTTGTATTCCTCCCGCACCTCATCGCTCTCCCTTCTGCTCTGCCATATCATGAAGCAGACATACAGCGCCAGGGCCGCGGCCAACGCGGCCCCCTCCGCGCGGCTGATGGTCCCGTCGAGTGAAAGCAGGAGCACGATAACCGAGACCCCGATCATCAGAGGCACGTCGAACCTTACCAGCTTCTGCGACACCGCCAGCGGCGCGATCAGCGCAGAAAGGCCGATCACGAGGAGAATGTTGAGGATATTGCTCCCCACCACGTTTCCCATCACAATGTCAGCCCTGCCGGAGAGGGCCGCTTTGACGCCGACCGCGAGTTCAGGCGAACTCGTGCCCAGGGCCACCACGGTCAGGCCGATAATCAGTGGCGATATGCCCAGGCCGGCAGCCAGCCGCGAGGAGCCGCGCACCAGCGCTTCCGCTCCAATAATTAAAAGCGTCAGTCCGGCGATAAAAAGAATAATCGTCATGACCGCCTCGGGAAATGTTCAACGGGATAGTATTCGATTTTTTCAAAACACCGGGCACGCACTGTCAATCCCGCACCCGGCTTCAGATGCACGCTGCGTTGATACGCACCAGAGGCCGTAGCAGCCGCGGTGCGGGATACGCGCCCGCCTGTCAGTATTGGACGGCCCTGGGAAGCTTTTTCGCCTGCGCGATCCAGTCTTTGACCTTGGCCATGCCGGGCAGGACCCGGACCAGCCGCTTTTTCTGGTTCACTTTCTCCATGGCGTCGTACAGGCTCTGCGCATTGCGCTTGGACAGCTCGACCACGGTGTCCACGCCGGCCTCTTCAAGAAGATCAGCATACTCCTCTCCGACGCCCCTGACACGGAAAAGATCGGCGTGGTTTACCCACTCCATGACCAGCTTTGGAGAGACGCCGGAATTCTGGCTTATCTTCTTTCTCCCCACCGGGGTCGCACCTTTTTTTAAAAGCTCGCCCGTCGAGCGGACGCCCGCCTTCCGCAGCTTATTCGCATATTGTCTTCCGATTCCTTCAACCTCTTCAAGTTTTGCCATAATACACACTCCTTTAATTATTTGCGACCTGGTCGATCAGCGCTTTGCGTCATGCAAAAATCTGCCGTGCTGGAACGATCCGTTTTACTTGAGAAAGCCCTTTAAAAGCTTCATGCCGATATCGGCAACATCGTCGGCGATGCTGCCGTCCCCGTCGGCATCGAGGAGCTTGCCCAGCACGCCCATGGCATCGGGCGCCTTTTTCTCCGCCGTTTTGCTTTCCGACCTGAGGAGGTCGGCAAGCCCGCCCGCGTCAAGGCTTTGTTCTCCCTTGCTGCGGGAGAGAGCGCCGAGCACTAGGGGCGCGAGCGTCGCCAGCACGCTGCCCACCTGCGAGGCGTTGAGCCCTGCCAGGCTGCCGAGCCCCTTCTCCACCGCGCCCCGCTGGCCGCCGAGAACATGCTTCAGAATCTTGCCCCCATCCTGAATGTCAGCATTGTTGAGATAACCGGCGATGTCGTCGAGGACCGATCCGTCATGTTTCTTCTCAAGCGTATTAAAGAGGGATTCAGCCCCCTTCTCGTCCTCCGTGTTCCTTGCAAGCGCCTTGACCAGCATCGGGATCGCACCGGACACCGCCACCGAGGCCTTGTCTTTATCAATGCCGAGGTTCTGGCTTATTGCATCCACAGCGTCCGTGCCGAGACCGCTGGCCAGCATGTCAATTACGCCGCTCATCGGTACACCTCCTTCCTCAATTTTTGTATTGACATCAACATCAAATACATTCCTTCCAGTCGTGTCAAGGGTTAATTGGATACGGATACGCTGCGACATGCGTCATATAGTTCTTGACGTAATCCGGCGCATGTAGTAGCCATGAACCAACGGATGAGAAAGTGGGAAGGCGGGGTCACGTGACCGCGCCTTCTCAGCGAATGGACACGCGCATGCACACAGACATCATCACACTGCGCCCGGACGCTGTCTGGACAGTCCTGTTCAGGGATGAAGGCGGCTGGCGCGCCGGCGTCTATCTCCCGGAACACCGGGGACCTGACGGGATCGAGATGCTGGAGAAGCACTCCTGCCCCGAGCTCTTCGTGTGCCTGGGCGGCAGAATGGGACTGCTGCTGAGCGACGGAAGCTCTGAGCGGGCGGTTGAGCTCACTCCGCACCAGGCGGTCATGGTGTCGGATTATCACAACGGGTTTTCGATAGACCCCGGCGGTTTTTTTCTGGTGGTGGAGCGAACCGCGTTTTCAACCGATTATATCGATCGAAAAACCGGAATGTTTATTAAGCGGATCGATGTGAAGCCTGAATACCCATGATTTATATGCCGTATACCGGATGAAAGCATCAGCTACGGCGCACCATTATACCGGAAGGAGGACCAGATGAGCGCAATCGCCGATCTTACGATATTTCCGCTGGACAAGGGTGAAAGCGTCAGCTCGTACGTCGCGGAAGCGGTAAAGGTAGTGCAGACAAGCGGGCTGGAGTATCAGATCGGCCCCATGAGCACCTGCTTCGAAGGCGACTGGGACACGGTCATCCGCGTGGTAAAAGACTGCATGGACGTCATGAATAACGAATGCAGCAGGGTCTACATGGTGCTCAAGGTTGACTACCGCTCGGGCATTGATCACAGAATGAAGGGAAAGGTCGAGTCCCTGAACAGAATACTGGACGAGAAGTAACACGAGGATACCGGCATGAAAGCATTGCTCATGACAGTCGCGGCGGCGCTGCTCATCTTCTGCTCATGCGATGACGATACCGGCGCCGACTGCGACCGGAACGCCATGATTGAATTGATGGTGGTGGATTCATACTGCAACGACGCCGATTACCTGGACGATAACGGCTACGTGGACTACGGCGAATGCTTTGACAACGAATCCCGCGCCGTGGTGCTGAGCATAATGAGCTGCAAAGGCCGCGAGGGCACCGCTCCCTAGGCGCGGGCGCCGACCTTCAGCGACGCGATTATGGATCCCGCCTTCTCCCTGAGCCGGAGGGCGAACGCGTCGCCGGCCGCGCATCTTTCTTCCAGGGCTTGAACGACGTCGTAGTAGAGATCCCACCCCCGCTTTTCCCGCACGTACCTTTCAGCGAACGAAGCCCCGCCCGACCCGCGCTTCTCCATCATGCCGGCAAGGCGGCGCACGCCGTCATTAAAATAGCGGAGCCCCTCGCGCGGGTCGTCCGCGAACAGCCGCGCCGCCTTGAGCGCAAAGCGCAGGTATACGATAGTTATCGGTATCCGTGAGATGAAGGCCCCGGTGAAGGGATCGAGCGCCTCCTTGATCCGCTCCACCGGCCAGGGAAGCGCCCGCGCGTAGTCTGAAAAGAGCATGATGCGCGCCAGGTCGCCGAGCGCCTTGCCGGCCCGCGCAGCGTCCGCCGCAGCCGAGAAGATGTCCGCGTCATGGCGCATCACGAGCCCCGGGCAATGCGCGTATCTGAGAAGACCCCGCTCGTCCGGCCGGTACAGGACGGAGAGCAGGTAGGCCTGGTCCTCGGCCCTGCCGATGCAGGAAGGGGTGAAGGGCCGATACCGCTCCAGGGCTTCGGTGAGTATACCGGTCGTGCCCCCGGTGACATGTACGCGCTGGAGCGCCATGCCCGCGCCTGCCGGATCGCCCGCCATCTCGGCCGCCGTGGATACCGCCTGTGGCACCGCGCTCCGGAACACTACCTCGTCGCCTGCCGGCGCTGCCGATGGGAACGGCACGTCCGGCGTAAAGAGCGACGCGGCGATGTCCTTCCGATTCACCAGGGCGCCGGCCAGCATGCCGAACCAGACCTCCGCGCCTTCGCTGTCGACGCCCCGGGCGCCCCAGAGCGGCGTTTTCAGGTGGCCGAACGCCGTGGCGCCGGTTTCGCGGACCAGCTCCTCCTGGGGGAAGACCTGGTCCAGGTCGATCTTGAAGACGGCCCGTATCCCGGGAGCAACGCACACGCGCCAGAGCGGGGCGATCGCCTTTAGAAAGCTGTAATGCCTCCCGTATTCGCCGTCCACGCCGAAGACCTCCCTGAGCGGGGCCTCTTCAGTTCCGCCGAACCAGCGATGCGCAGCGGGAAACAGCACCTCGTCCAGGAGCCGTGCCGTATCGTCTTCAGTAATAACGTGCAGGCTGATTCCCCGCAGCCCGGACTCACGGGAAAGCAGCGACTCGATCCAGGGCCTGGCGGCGCCGCGCAGCCGCGGATGCGTCACCGAGACGGAAAGCACGCAGTCGACGTCCCTGTCCGGCTCCTTGTTCCCCGCCCTCTCCTCGAATGCAAACGCCCTTGACAGGCCGCGCAGCCCGTAAATCAGCTCGTTCTCGTCGTCATCGGCAAGCGGCACCGGGTGATCATACCAATAACACTGCTCTTCCTCAGCAGCGGCGAGTGCGGCCTCGCGCATCCCGGGGTCGAGACGGGCAATCCCGCCCGACTGCGGCGGCACGGTCAGGAGCGCGTTCGCGGTGAAGAGCACCTCGCGCCCGGGCGCACTGATCGGACGCGGATTGAGCTCCGTGATCCTCACCCTTCTCTTGTCGCGAATGGCGGCCACGCCGGCGCTGAAACCGGAAGCGAAAATCCCTTCGGGAAAAAAGAGGCGCCATACGCGCGCGATCGCATCGCGGTCGTCCCGGTCCCGGACGGCCGCGACATACCCGTGCAGCTCGTCGAGATCACGCCGGAAGACCGGGTCAGCACCATACCGCTCAGCGACTTCCAGCTGGACCAGATCCAGCCCGAGTGATAAAAATTCCGAAGCGGGCCCCCGGTGTTGTTCAAGATAACCGGCAGCGGCGTGGAATCCGGAGGCATCCGGACCGGAGAGAGCGACAAGAAAAGCCGCGTTCAGGTTCCTTGCGATGGCGGCCTCATCCTGCTCCCCGGGCCTGAACTGGCCGGGTAAATCGATCCCGATAACCGGGGCGCCTTTATCCGGCCGCCTGATGAGAAAGCCGATTATATCCTGAAACCTTTTTTTTATGGACAAGTCATGCGCCACGCTGTATATTCCTCCGATAATGAAATGACGGCCGATCACGCTTTTGTCAATGAATAATCGCGGACCAGCACCCCGGTCCGCACAGGGAGAAGGTACCATGAAAACAGCGCTTCTGTGCCTGATAATCACGGCGGCAGTATCCACCGCCCCGGCACGCGCGGCCGGGGCCGCGAAGAAATCCGAAAAGGCGGCCGCGCCCGCGGCGAAAGAGACCGCCATGTCCGACGAGAAAAAGGCGGACATGCTCGAGCAGACCCTGGAATACGGCATACAGGAGGAACGGGCGCGCGCCATGGGAACCATCCAGAAGTTCAAGGATCCAGGCCTGCGGGCAAAGCTCGCGGCAAAGGTGATCTCGCTCATGAAAGACGAGGAAGACCCTGAACTGCTGATAAAGGCGATGACCGTGCTTGGCGAGATGAAGGAGCCGTCGGCGCGCTCCCTCATGACGGAAAAACTAGAGCACCGGTCTGAAGACGTGCGCACCTCCGCGGTCTACGGGCTGAAAAAGATACAGGCGACTGAAGCGAAAGACCGCCTCGTGGAAAAGCTGAAGGGCCGCGACCTGGGAGAGAACAGCACCTACACCTCCGCGCTCATCGACGCCCTGGGCGAGTTCAAGGCGGCCGAGATGGTCCCCTTTATCAGGGAATCCCTGCAAAGCCCGAAAACGTCCAAGACAATCAAGGAAGAAATGGTGATCTTCCTCGGGAAGGTGCCCGCGGCGGAATCGAAGGAGATACTCCTGAAGATTTACAAAGACGAGGCGGAAGAAAACACGCTCAGGGCCTATGCGGTCAATTCTCTCTCAAAGCTCGGCATCAAGGAGGCCGCGGGCGATATCAAGGAGGTCATGGCCGCCATTGACGCCTATGAAAGCAAAAAGCGCAAGCGGTATTACACCCTCTATCTCTATTCCATTGCCGCGCTGGCGCGGCTCGGCGACCCGGAGGCCATTCCGAAGCTGATACAATCGCTCAGAAGCAACAGCGCGCAGGTGAGGCTGAAGGCAATCAGCCTTATAAAAGGGTTCAAGGACAAAAGAACAATTGACATTTTAAAATACAAGATGAAATATGATCCCAATCTCCGCGTTCAGAAAGCGGCCAAAAAGGCCCTTGAAGAGATGGGTGTTGAAACCGAAGAAAAGAAAGGCGCGAAAAAATAACGCGAGAATCTGTCACCCCGTAACAAATTAAGGCCGGCATGTATAACGGAAACCTGTATGAAAAGAGAAGGCTGCGCGACCGGTTCAGGGACCTGGTCACCCTCGCCGCTTTCACGCTGGCGGTAGCCGCAGTATCGGTTCTGATAATGAACCTCCTGGTCTACCCGGTCACCCTCTTTGCGGTGCGGAACAAGGAGACCTTCAACTTCATCGTCAGGGACCTTTCCCTGTTCGGTCTGCTTGCAATCATCCTGATTGCGGTCGGCCTGAAGATCAGGCACTTAAAAAAGGAAGGACTGCCGGAAAAAGAGATCGCCGGGTATCTGTTTCGGAAGCCGTTCTATTATCTGTCCATATTCTTCTTCTTTATCGTGATATCAGCCGCGCTTCTCTTTCTACTGTACCTGTTGTTCAGCAACAATTACTATCTTTTATATAAATTAACCAGCAGCTGAAAAACGCGATGCCCCTCAGCAATTTCGACAAATACTTCATGAACCTTCCCCCGAAGGACAAAAGGGGAGATTTCAACCAGTTCTGGGAGCGTTCCATTGCGGAGATAAAAAAGACGCCCCTTGAAACCGAGCTGGTTAAAAACAACAGAAAAACATCGCACCGGTTTACCTCCTATGACGTATCGTACAAGGGCTTTGCAAGAACTGCGGTAACAGCAGAACTGCTCATGCCGCGCAAGTCGCCGAAGCCTCGGGTGCTGGTGCACATCCACGACTACAACAGGCATGTGCCGCGCCCCCAGCAGGAGCTCGAAGATTCCCTGGCGCACCTCTTCATTACCTTGCGGGGACACGCGAACATCCTCAAACCCGCCGCGGCTGAAGAGGAGCCCGCATCCCCCGGATACATGATGGAGAACATACTGGACCGGGACACCTACTACGTGAAGGCGGTCTACCTTGACGCCTACCGGTCAATCGACATGCTGCGGCTCATACCCGACATCAATTGCAGCGCAATCGGCGCCATGGGCAAAGGCTTCGGCGCGGCCGTGGCCCTCTTCATGGCCGCCTTCTCCGACCGCATCGCCGCGCTGGTGCTGGAAACCCCCGCCTTCTGCCATCTGCCCCTGAGCCAGAACCTTGCGGCAAGCGACGCGAGCAGGGAGATAAACGAGTTCATCGCCGCGGCCCGGAACAAGAAAAAGCTCATAAAGGAAAACCTTACCTACTTCGACGCGGTCAACTTCACCGACATGATTCACTGCCCGGTGCTGGCAACGGTCGGCTTCAAGGACCCCATAGCGCCGCCCGAATGCGTATTCAGCCTCTTTAACCATATCCTGAGCGAGAAGGTGATGGAGGTCTATCCCGAGGACGGTAACAGCGCGGGCGGAAACGCGCAGTTCAGAAAGTCTCAGGTATGGGTGGCGAAACAGGTCAATACATGATTAGCGGAATAGACGACATCCACTCGCATCCGGTTTTTATCGCTAAACACAGCAATTATTTATTTGCCGGATACCGGTTCCTTAACAGGCGTGTATCCATTTTTTAAGATTAAATTGTAACCCGTGATGCAATACTGATACTAAATCTGGTTGGCCTACGGGAGTTCACGCTCATGAAAAGCAAGCTGGTCATCATATCCCTTACCTGTATCTGCGTGGGCCTGCTTCCTGTTTTCGGGACAGCGGCAGATACGGCGCCGAAACAGAGCAAGCCTGCATCCATGGCGGAGCTCTATCCCTTCTCGCAGAAGGGCAACTTTGAGCTTGGGGGCGTGGCGGGGATGCCCTCCGGCATAAACGCGCGGTGGTGGATCGTCGATATCTTCGGCATCGACTTCACCATCGGATCCACGATCAGGCGGGACTTCGTATTTACCCTGGATTTCCTCTTCGAGCATCTCACGCTCTACCGGTCGGCCGACCTGCACCTGCGCTTCTTTTACGGCGTCGGCGGGCTTGTCGGATATGACTACCAGGACAAGGACTTTTACAGCAACGTCCGGGCGACCATCGGGCTCTCAATGCCCTTCACCAAATATCCGCTGACCCTGTCACTCTTCGCGGCCCCGGCCTATCTTATAACCCCGAAAAACAAGTTCGACGCCAACTGGGGCATCGCGGCGCGGTATAATTTCGGCGGTGTTTCAAAAATGCTGGCCCGGCAGCGGTCGCTCCAGGAAGAGCTCGACGATTCGCGAGACAGATACGGCGAGCTGAGCAAAACGCTGGACGCGACAAAAGGCGAGCTCGACAAAACCGCCGGAGAGCTCGGCAGAACGCGGGGCGAACTGGACGCGACAAAGGGCAGGCTGGACACAGCACGGGACGAGCTTAAAGCAACGTCGGACAGTCTCGCCAGGACCAGAAACGAGCTGTCGGGAACGAAATCGGAGCTTGCCGGCATAAAAGAGAACCTCGACACGACCGTGGACGAGCTATCCGATACGCGGGGGAAGCTGATGAGCGCCAGGGACCAGCTCTCCGGCATGAAACGTGAACTCGAAAGCACCAGGACCGAGCTTGTTTCCACCAGGGACCAGCTGTCCCAGGCCAAACGCAAGCTCGATGACAGGGAAAGCGATCTGCTCATGAAGCAAAAAGAGCTCGATCAGGCTAAGGCCTCTATCAGGGATAGGCTTGCCGGCGAAGCGAGAAAGGCGGAAGAAAAACGGGTGGAGCAGCGGCAGGTCGAGCTCGACAGGGAATTCCAGGAATTCAAGCGGCAGAAAGAGAGCTGGGAAAAAGAACACGCGGTCCAGAAGAGGAAGAGGGAAAAGCTTGAGGCAGAATGCGCGGCCCGGCGCGGGATCATTAACGAATACGGCTACTGTGACTGCCGCGAGCACGAGCAGTGGAACTCCGACCGGAGCGCCTGCGTGTGCGTCAAGGGATACGAACTGAACAGTACAACGGACCGGTGCGAGCCATGCGAGCTGGTCAACTACTACGGCGCGTGCACGGACGCGTGCGGGCCGGATGAAAAAAAGGTGCGCCACTGGAAAGGGCCGAACAAGTATATATGTATAAAAAAATGCTCGAAGAAAAACGAAGCGTGGTCGGACCGTAAAAACGCCTGCGTATGCAAAGACGGCTATTACCGGGACGAAAAGGGGGAATGCGTTCCGAGAAAATAAATGGCACTCAATCAGGTAAAGGAGCATCACACATGAATTATTCTGTCAGAAACTGGATCGCGCTCGGCGCCTCGGTCGCCGTCGCAATCATCGCAATCGCCCTCCTGACGGTTTTTATCGGGGGCAGCTTCTGGGGTAACATACTGATCGGGGAAACCGGTTCGAAGGTCTACCCGTTCTCCCTCCAGAACCTGATGCACCTGCTCTTCTTCATCGGGCTCGGGCAGCTCTGGGTCCGGTGGCTCTGCACCTACGAAGAGACCGTATTCCTCTCTCAATCAGGTTTTCTTCCCGAAGAAGACGGCGTGCTCCTGGAAAGCGACGCGGACATCGAGACAATCAGGATCAATGTGGCCAACGCCGCGGTGCGGGCCGGGGCATTTCTCCCGGACCTGATAAACAACAGCATCATCCAGTACACCAAATCCCACTCGATCAGCGACACCATCTCCGTGCTGAACAGCAATCTTGACCTGAACATCCATCGTCTCGACCTTAATTATTCAATCATAAGGTACCTGGTTTGGGCCATACCGACCTTCGGATTCATGGGGACGGTAATCGGCATCGCAAACGCTCTGGGCCGGATGGACATCAATAAATTCATGGGAGCGACCACGGAGAAGGTCATGATATTCAAGGAGATCACGGCGGACCTCGGCTTCGCGTTCGGAACCACGATCGTCGCCCTCGCCCTGAGCGCCATTCTGGTCTTCCTGTGGAACGTGGTGCAGCGGGGCGAGGAAAACGCGCTGAACAGGTCGGGCAAGTACGTGCTGACAAACCTGATTAACAGGCTTCATGTCACGGGCAAGCGGAACAGCTGATGAAACGTCCGAACAGGGAAATAAACAGCTTTAATATATCTATGCTCGACACCATCTGCGGCGCACTTGGCGCGGTCATGATACTGATGCTGATTCTGCTGACGCAGAAAATCGACGTGGAATCGATGACCTGCCAGGACGTCAAGTCCGAGCTGATCACCGCGTCAAACGAGCTCGCGAAAACGACCGAGGAGCTGGCGGAGACAAGGAAGGAGCTCCAGGCATACCGGACGGAGCACCCGCGGACTATCGAAAAGATATCGTCCATCACGAAGATCATCGATGCGACGACCGAGAAATTCGCGAACGTCATGAAAAAAATATCCGAGATCAAGAACGAGCTGTTCAAGGCGGCCGACGACACGAGCGAGCTGATCGCCTTCAGGATCCCACATAAAATCGTGATGGTTGTCGACCTTTCCGGAAGCATGGCTGCGGAAAACAATAAATACCGGGAGGACCGGCTTTCCCAGGTCAAGGCCGCTCTCAAAATGTTTATCGCGGCCATGGACGAGCGCTACTGGATCGATATAGTCTACTTCCCCGCTTTCTCGGAAAACATCAACAGGGAGGTATATCCCGGGTTCACGATACGACCGGAGCCGGACAGGCGCTGCAAACAGTACGAGTTGCGCGACGAGGCCTATGACAACCCCGCCCTCACCTGCTACAAATACGGATACTTCGAGGGCAAGCTCGTCAACATCCTTTCGGAAAACGACAAGTACGGCTTTTATAAAAAGATAGCCTGCCTACAGCCATACCACGACACGCCGACCGAAACGGCGCTCGAATTTGTCCTCACAAACAGGAAGTACGAGGATGCCGCGGGAATCATCCTGTTCAGCGACGGACAGCCGGATTCGATACGAAAGAAAAAACTCTCCAGGGAAGCACTTCTTAAAAAGATCAGGGGCATGAACAGGTCCGATAAAAAGATATTTACCGTCGGCATCGGCACTGAATTCCGAAATCAGGAAGATTCGGACGCGGTCGACTTCCTGAAAGAGCTGGCGGTACAGAACCGGGGATTTTACATAGGGTTTTAAATGGCAATTCACCGTCATGGATTGCGATAAAAAACTGCTTGCCATTATTGTTAGCGGTTACAATACTATTCCCGGGTGGGGACCGTTGATCTTCCCGTAAACTCTATATTCTCTATCCCGCGCATTCTATTCCGCGGGCAGTTTACATAGCCCCGGTGGCGGAACCGCTCTCGCATTATCGCCGTGGCCCGAACTGAAGAGAACGAATATTCCTGATAATTCTCAGATATACCAATGCGAGGTGCTATGGCAGGAGCGCTGAATTCAATATTATCGGTAAACGATAATGAAATCAAATCCATGAACGGCATGCGGTCAATTGCGATCATTTTTGTAATGCTTTATCACTTTGATATGGCAATCAGAGCAATGGGGATATTTGACAATATGAATGCAACGGCAAGGAACATTCATTCCAATATGTTGTCCGGAGTGGACATTTTCTTTATTCTCAGCGGATTCCTTATTTCTCTTGAACTCTCCGCCGCCTGGCAAAAGAAATCCCATTTTTTTTCTCGTTTCTACATAAAGCGGTTTTTCAGAATAGTACCCGCTTACTATTTTCTGCTTATACTTTCATTTGCATTGATGTTCTTCAAGCTATCTGTCCTGAAATCCATGCCATCAGGAGAAGAAATAGTGAATAACATTAAAACGATAGAGATGCTACTGCGCAATACGCTATTTGATGTATTCTTTATCGCGAATATTTTCAGCGGCGGCATCCCTCACCTTTGGGCAATATCGACGCTCCAGCAGTTTTATCTTGTGTTTCCAGTCATCGGCTTTTTTGTTTATTTTAAAAGAGGTTTTTCAGGGAAAATCGCGATACTGGGGGCTCTATACGTTGCATTTCTCGCCATGCGGTTCGCGGCGGCCCAGTCAGCCGGGACATGGTCAGGCAAGCCTCCCGCTTTATTCAGCGAGCACATGCGCTTTGAGTCAATTATCGTAGGGATTATGCTCATGGAAGTATATGTGCATAAGAAAAATTATTTGCAGGCATTACGGGGGTATCGCGCCAATCTCATTATGTTGTCCGGATTAATCATTCTGGCTATATCTCATATCTACAAGCCCGAATCAGCCGCCTTGTATACCAGTGTGATAAGGTTCAACCTGTTTTCGCTTGGATACGGAATGATCGTGCTGTCGTTGCTGGCCGGCGTTAATTTCCTTGATAGATTTTTGAGCATGCGGATATTTGTACCCCTTTCTCGCGTAAGCTTCACCATGTACCTCTGGCACATTGTCACGTCCATGTTTACTGTCGGCTTGTTCAGTCTGAAGACCACCGAAATGAATTATCTTAATTTTTACGGAATCTTCATGGTATACCTGGCAGGGACTTTCGTTATTTCATTAGTGCTATACCTGATTATCGAATATCCATTTCATAGATTAAAGGACGTCCTTTTGCGACGCATACCGGCGTCATGATTCCATGATGTGACAATTCAAGTTTAAAGGCCTGCAGCCGGTGCTGCTGTACGCACCGGTATGATACTCTGGCGAATAACCAGATCGCGCGGTCGCCCATAAAAAGATTTTTCCAAACGGACTATTACGCTGTCTCGCCGATGATGTACGGCACGAAGGTAGCGTCGCCAACATCCTCCTCGGAGACGACGCCATTGCCTTTCACGGTGAATTTCTTGATGCGGTGGCCGCGACCGTTGCCCACGGGAATGATAAGCCTTCCTCCCGGAACGATCTTGCCGAACAGAGAGACCGGCAGTATGTCCGCTCCGGCGGCCACGATGACCGCGTCAAAGACGCCCTGCGCCTCGTTGAAATCACCGGAATGGATGAAACGTATGTTGCGGTAGCCCAGGCCGAAGAGAAGGCCTCGGGCCCGGTTCGCCAGCTCCTGTATCCGCTCCATGGTGACCAGGAAGTCTGCAAGGCGAGAGAGAATGGCCGACTGATACCCTGATCCGGTCCCTATCTCAAGGACGCGCTCCCTGCCGGTCAGACCGAGCGCCTGCACCATCTTCCCGATCACCGACGGCTTGGATATGGTCTGCCCGTGGCCGATCGGGAGGGAAATGTCATTATATGCGTGGAAGCGGAGCGCCTCGGAAACAAACAGGTGGCGCGGTACGGACGCCATCGCATGTAAAACCGGCTCCGATGACACGCCCTTTTTCCTGAGAGCGGCAATCATGCCGTCGTGTATGTACTGCATCGGTCCCTCACTCTCCTACGGCACAAAGTAACCGCCCCACTCAACGCCCTTCTGCCCCTTGTGGTCAGCCTCGATCTTTACGTCGGCCCACCATCCCCTGAACGATTTCAGCTTGAAGGTGGAGTATACCAGCACGTACCGGTATTCCTCAGCATTCTTGATGCGCGAATAGATCGACCTGAGGCCGTCCACGTCCCGGGGCCTGAACAGGCCGCCGCCGGTCTCCACGGCTATGTCCCTGAGCCTCTCGTCCGGCTCGCGGAATGAGATAATGTAAATTGGGATATAGTGCGATTTTGCGTAGTTAATGATGTTCTCCGGCGTGTAGTTCCGGAATGAATCCCCGTCAACGCTTCCGTCCGTAATCATGACCACGCCCCTGCGATTAAGCCGCGGCACCAGGTCGCTGATAGCCGCATAGAGGGCCTTGCCGATATTCTTCCCTTCCCCGTAATCGCGCTCCCTGATGGCCTTAAGGGCCCTGCGCCTGCTCCAGTCGAACCTGTTTCCGACCCACGATTCGCGGTTGAAATTCACCACCTCTAATGAATCGTTTTTCCGCATCTTCTGAAGAATGAACTCCGCGGTCCAGGGGAGGTCACCTCGGTACCGCTCCGCATTTTTCGACCGGTCAACGCAGAGGGAGATCGAAACCGACGGCATGAGTCTCTTGAGATAATCGCTGTAAATATTCGTTATCAGGGCGCCGTCTTCCGTTATGGTGAAATTGGTCTTATCGAGCCCGTAGACCGCGCTGCCGTCCCTGTTCCTGACATTGACGTAAAATGCAACGACCGGGAAGCTCGCCGTGTCCACCGAGGTGATCTCGAGACTCATGCTGGAGTATTGCTTCTGCACCGGGGAAAACAGCACGACCGACTCCCGGTCATAATCGAGGCAATAGATGTAGCCGTCCCTGTCCACCGCTGACGACACCGCACGCGACAGGCTCGATCCCTCGCCAAATGGCGCAAACGCGTTCTCCGCCGGCCGATAAAAAACCGGCCCTTTCTTCTCATCAGACACCAGGAGCAGGTCCCGGTGGCGGGTAATGCCCCGCGGGGAATCGAGCGCCTCGCCGGATATGTTCTTTATAAAATTCCCTGAATCGTCAAAGCAGGCGATACGCTTATTCCCGGTGTCGGTAACATACACCCTGTCGCCGAACGTCACAACATCAGTCGGCTTGGAAAGCTCGCCCTCGTACTCTCCCTTTTTGCCGAACTGAAGGATGAATTTGCCGCTATCATCGAATTTCTGGACTCTGCTGTTACCCGAATCAACTACATAGAGCTCGTCTTTTTCATTAAAGCAGAGGCCTTCCGGACCATGAAATTTCCCTTCACCATTGCCGCTTGCGCCGAATCGCAGCAGGACGCCGCCGTTCGCATCCAGAATAAAGATCCGGTCGCCCCTGAAGTCGGATACGGCAATTTTACCCTCGTGACAGTCAACGCCGTAGAGCGTGCCGGAGATCGATGTCTTTATGGAGAAAACCCCGCGGCCGTTGGTATCGAGCTTGACCAGGGATCCCTCTGAAAAGGAGGTTATGTAAATATTCTTTTCAGTGTCCACAGCGATATCGACCGGATTCTTAAAGCGATACCGGTTATAGGCGGATGACTTATACGCATCATACTCCACGTATTCCGATCCGTCCATTGGCCGCTCCTGCGCGGCGTCCTGAAAGCGAAGACCCTCGATCTTTGAGAGGACTGCGACATTGTCGGGTGATATCTCGGCGAGGTTCTCCCATTCCTTGAGAGCGGCGTCAGCAAAGCCTGCGAGCTTGTACGCCCGGGCCAGGTGATCACGGGCAGTGTAATAATCAGGGTATTCCTTCACCGCCTTGCGAAAAAATTCAACCGAGGCAAGATACCGCATGGCATTAAAATGAGCGCACCCCTGGCGGTAATAATTCTTTGCAACCTCGAACTTGACCATGTCCTGAATCTCGGAGAAGGCCAGCGGAGGATACAAACAGAGAATGGACATGATAAGAACCGGCGCCCATGACCGTTTTATACAGGTTGTTCTGATCGAAACCATGGTTGATATATTATCGACTTCTCCAGGCGATGAATTTTGAAAAAATTGACCCTTTGATTAGCGACATAACAAATTAGTGCATTTTTATACATAAATGCGACATAATGCAAGAGTTTTTTTGGGTTTCACTTCCGGTATGGATAAAAACCGATAACGGGCAGGTACCGATAACTATCGGACGGCTACCGATAACTATCGGACAGCTATCGATAACTATCGGACAGCTACCGATAACTATCGGACAGCTACCGATAACTATCCAAGTTACGCTGTGGGTTACCCCCCTATCTTGTGAACAGGAATACGATTGTAAAATATCCTTGACCGGATAGGATTCCCCAACTATTCTAATAACAAATAATAACGCTTTTCGGAGAACGACATGCGCCATCAACATGCGATAGTCGCCGCAATTATTCCTGTTGTTATAGCATTCGGGTGCGTAAAGGAAAAAAAGGCAGAAATACCGGTTACCGTTGTGAATAAAGTCGGGACGGTAAGCCTGAACATCCCGGGCAACAATTTACCGGTCGATGCGGCCCTGCATGTTGGCGACAGAATACTGACCGGCGACAAATCAATGGTGACCCTTTCTTTTCCTATGGATTCCGCTGTACGGGTCTATGAAAAATCAGAATTTATTATTTCCGTGATGGGTCCTGCAGGGACGGCCGGCGATGATGAAACAGAGTTCATCGCCAAAAAAGGAGGGGCCCTGCTCGTCATATCAAAACTCGCAAAGCCCGGCTCTCTCAGGGTAAAGACCCCGACCGCGGTCGCGTCGGTCCGGGGCACCACCTTCATGGTATCGGTCGATGATGCGGGGAGATCGGACGCAGGGCCCCGTACCGGCGTCAAGGTGCTGAGCGGAACGGTGCACGTGGCCGCGCTCAACAGGCCCCAGCTCTCCTGCCTGGTCAGGAAGGGTGAAATGATAGAGGTATCGGACATCATACCCGCAACCGATGCAACGGCAATTCCCAGGAATACCCTCGACGAGCTTACGCGGGAGGAATCGACGCTGCAAAAAATATCCGCTCACGAGGGTTCCTTTGTCGAGGATGGACAGGCCGAAGCGTTTAGCCGGATTGCCGAAAAACCGGCGCCCGAGCTTAAAACAGAAAAGGCGATCAGGCAGTACTACCGGAAGCTCGAGGAAGTTAGCCTCGATGACGGCACCATACTGGTAGGCGCCGTCATCTATCAGAATGCCTCGGTGGCGCGCATCCACACGGTCCACGGAGTCATCCAGGTGCCGACGGGGAGCATAAAGACGATACGGATGCGGTAATAGATTGTGGGCGAAGCCCCTCAATCATTTTTAAGTTCTATTTTATATCAAACGCAAGTTTATCAACCAGCCTGTTATTGATAATATAATCATATGCCAGCCGGTACGGAGTCGTGTTAACAGGAAAGAGGTATACAAGCCACCGGGTAAAATCCTCCCCGGGCTTGATTTTGTGAAAAAATCCTTCTTTATAGATGGGGGCCTCCGAATAGATAAAATCAGGCTTACCTATTCGGTTATCAGATATCAACCGTATTCTGGAAAAATCAAATTCCTTTTCTTCTTTAGCAATATTTTTAACCGTGATTTTCATCCATAGCAGGCAATCAGACGGATCTTTGGGGGTGTAAATCGTCAAGGTTCCATTTTTATCATATCTGAATTCAACATTATATGCATCCCCGTTATAATAGGGATTATCCTTCCCGGTAGAATATTCATTCGTTTCCAGTTTCAATTTCTCGAAGGTAAACATCCATATTTGATTTTGTGAGCGTATCGGCCCCTGTACCAGCATCGTGCCACACCCGGCAAGGATAAAACAGGCGACGAATATAGCAATAATTCCGGCATGCTTGTACATCTTCATTACACCCTCCCCGTTTCCTACTTGAATTTCATCTCGCTGATCCGGTCTTTTTCGATCGTCATGGTGCTGTATTTCGTTTTGACCGTAACATGCGTACGGGTCTGGGAAACGATCTTGCCCACGATCTTGCTCCCGTCATTCATCAGGATGGTCTGGTTTCCCTCCTCCCTGTCGCGATCCTCCTGCTCTCGCTTATCCCATGAATAATGCCGGGTGGCCTTTCCCTCAAGCAGGTCGAGTATCTCGGTGAAATTGTATTTTTCAGCGAGCGAGTAGGCTGACTCGCCGCGCCTGTTGATATTTTTCGGGTTGGCCCCGCGCTTGAGAAGCAGGTTGGCGATCCCGCCCTGGCCGTAATAGGCAGCGATGATAAGTGGTGTGCTGTCCTTCATGATCGATCCATAATCCTTCTGCGTGCGCGCGTTCGGGTTGGCGCCGTTTTCAAGCATTAACTTTACGGCGTCATAATAGCCGTAATAGACAGACCACATGATCGGAGTCCAACCCCACCTGTCATACAGATTGATGTCGCCCCCTTCACGGATATACTTGCTGATGCCGTCAACATCTCCCCTCGTCGCATGCCGGGTGATGGATCCGCATCCGGCAAGAAACAGCATTGAAAGAACGACACAGAACAATACACGCAGACCAGCATTCTTGCACATCATAAGCGTAACCCTCAATATCTTTGCAAACTTTAGAATAGAAAATATCGCCGGTTCGCAATCACTGATCGTTAGCCACGACCGTATGCGCTGCCGCACGAAAAAACGATGGATAGTGTATTAAAACCATGATAGGGAGAATGGAATTATTTGCAACTTTTTTTTGGCAGCTCTTACCGTGATCTTCTCTTCAACGCCTTTTTCAAAAACTGGCCGGTGTACGACTCCTTCACGCGGGCGACCTCCTCAGGCGTTCCCTGTGCGACAATGCGGCCGCCCGCGTCGCCGCCTTCCGGGCCCAGGTCAATGACCCAGTCCGCGGTCTTGATCACGTCGAGGTTGTGCTCGATCACGATCACGGTGTTTCCCTTTTCAACGAGCGACTGGAGAACGTCGATCAGCTTCTGGATGTCGGCGAAATGGAGGCCGGTGGTGGGCTCGTCCAGCAGGTAGATGGTCCTGCCGGTGGCACGCTTCGACAGCTCGGCGGAGAGCTTTACCCGCTGCGCCTCGCCGCCCGACAGGGTCGTCGCGGGCTGGCCGAGCTTGATGTAGCCCAGGCCCACCCGGTTCAGCGTTTCCAGCCTGCTCCTGACCGCCGGAATCGCGCTGAAAAACTCGAGCGCCTCCTCCACGGTCATCTCCAGTATCTCGTATATGTTCCTGCCCTTGTAGCGCACCTCGAGCGTCTCGTGGTTATAGCGCCGCCCCTTGCACACCTCGCAGGTGATGTACACGTCGGGAAGAAAGTGCATCTCTATCTTATTGACGCCGTCGCCGTAGCACGATTCGCACCGCCCGCCCGGCACGTTGAAGGAGAAGCGCCCGGGCTGGTAGCCCCGCAGCTTCGACTCGGGCAGCTTCGCGAACAGGTCGCGAATCGGCGTGAAGAGCCCGGTGTAGGTGGCGGGGTTCGAGCGCGGCGTGCGGCCGATCGGCGACTGGTCGATATCGATCACCTTGTCGATCTTCTCAACGCCGAGAAACCTGTCGAACGCGCCCGGGTACTGCTTCGCTCGCATCACCAGTGACGCGAGCGCCCTGTAGAGAATGTCGATTACCAGGGTCGATTTTCCCGAGCCGGAAACCCCGGTAACGGCGGTGAACACGCCCAGGGGAAACTTCACGTCGATCTTCTTGAGGTTGTTTTCACGCGCGCCCTTTATCTCGATGAAATCGGCCGGCTCTCGGCGACGCTCCGGGACCGGTATGAAGCGCTCGCCGGCCAGATATCGCCCGGTCAGCGACGAGGCGTTCGCCTCGATCTCACCGGGCGTGCCCGCGGCGACCACGTACCCGCCGTGGAGCCCCGCTCCCGGGCCGAGGTCCACCACGTAGTCGGACTCGCGGATGGTGTCCTCGTCGTGCTCCACCACGATGACCGTGTTCCCCATGTCGCGCAGCCGCTTGAGCGTGGCAAGGAGCTTCCTGTTGTCCCGCTGGTGCAGGCCGATACTCGGCTCGTCCAGCACGTAGAGCACCCCGGTGAGGCTCGAACCGATCTGGGTGGCGAGACGGATCCGCTGCGATTCGCCGCCCGAGAGGGTGCCGGCGGCCCGGTCCAGAGTGATGTAGTCGATGCCGACATCGGAGAGAAATTTGAGCCTCGCCCGTATCTCCTTCATGATCTGCTCGGCGATCTTCTTCTCGGTATCCGTGAGCGAAATCTCCCGGAAGAGCTCGTTCGCGGTTCCGATCGATCGCGCGGTGATCTCGTCAATGCCATATCCCGCGACTTTCACCGCCAGGCTTTCCGGCCGCAGACGCTTCCCGCCGCACGCCTCGCACACCGTGTTCGACATGTAGCCCTCCATCCAGATGCGCATGTCCTCTGACTTTGTCTCCATGTAGCGCCGGTGCAGGTTCGGTATGACCCCTTCGAACGCCCTGGCGAAACGGTACTCCGCATTCTCGCGCTTCACACTGTAATCGATCTTCTTCCCCTCGGACCCGTAAAGAATGACGTCTTTAATCTTCTTCGGGAGCTTCTTCCACGGGGTGTGCGCGTCAAAGCCCAGGTTCTTTTCCAGCGTCTTCACCTGTTCGAGGTACCAGTAGCTCGTGGTCTTGCCCCATACCTCGAGCACGCCATCGTAAAGAGAAAGGTCCGGATCAGACACGATGAGCTCCGGATCGAATTGCATGATGAATCCCAATCCGCTGCAGGTTGGGCAGGCGCCGTAGGGGCTGTTAAAAGAAAACATCCGCGGCGAAAGCTCCGGCATGGAGATGCCGCATTCAGTGCAGGAAAGACTGGTCGAAAAGAGCCGCTCTTCTGTCGCGCTATTTCCCGCACTGTCAACGAGTACGTTCACCAGGCCGTCGGCAAGCTCCATGCACGTTTCGACCGATTCGGCCAGCCGGGGCCGGACCCCCTCTTTCAGGACGATCCGATCCACGATGATCTCGACCGTATGCTTGCGGTTCTTGTCGAGCTTGATCTCCTCCTCGAGGTCCCGCACCTCGCCGTCCACACGCACGCGCACGAAGCCCTTCTTCCGGGCCTGCTCGAACCTGTCCGCGTGCTCGCCCTTGCGCCCCCGCACAAGCGGCGCGAACACCTGGAGCTTCGTGCCTGCCGGGTAGGTCATCAGGTTTTCGACGATCTGGTCGAGTGACTGCGAGGATATCTTCCTGCCGCACCGGTGACAGTGCGGCACGCCGATACGGGCGTAGAGAAGCCTGAAGTAGTCGTAGATCTCGGTCACGGTTCCGACCGTGGAGCGGGGATTGCGGTGGGTTGTCTTCTGCTCGATGGATATTGCCGGAGAAAGCCCGTCAATGTAATCGACATCCGGCTTCTCCATGAGACCGAGAAACTGCCGCGCGTACGAGGAGAGGGATTCAACGTAGCGGCGCTGACCCTCGGCGTATATAGTGTCAAATGCGAGCGATGATTTCCCGGAACCGGAAAGCCCGGTCAGTACGACAAGCCTGTCCCGGGGTATTTCGACTGAAATGTTCTTGAGATTGTGCTCCCGCGCTCCCTTTATTACAATGGACCGGCCGCTCATATCAGGGTTACATTCATGGAACCGCACATGGGGCAGATGGCATCGGGCTCTTCATCCTCTATAACCCCTTTCTTCTTTATGATAATGTCATCCCAGCGATAGTCGCACTCTTCGCAGGCGTAGCTGACGGTAACCTTCTTCCGGTCATCTTCGTCCCAGGCGACCTCCTCATCGCCCTCCTCCGCGACCACCGCCTCTACCTCTTCATCATCGACCCGATCGACCTCTTCAATGCTCCCGTCATCTTCTTCTTCTAGGAGTTCGGCTTCATCCTCCAGCTCTTCTTCCTCATAATGCTCTTCGTAATAGCCGTCTTCATATACTTCATCGTCATAGTCTTTTTCGTGGTAATCCCTGGCCATGTCCCCACCCTGGTTGTAAAATATAGCGGTCGGTCCTGCGGCTATCTTTCAGGCATCGATACCCCGTACAGAAACAACACTTGGTTCTAAAGTAACAACTTTTTCGCGCAGAGTAAATATCAGAATCAGAAAATATTACGCCTTTTTTTTGTCAAAAAAAAATTATTTTTTCCCTGAAAAATTCATCCCACACCTTGACGGTCGGGAAAGCGCATATTGATCCGTGGCTGTAAGTACGGGCCTGAATGGAAGTTTCGGGCACCCGGACCGGCGCCGGCGATGTTAGTATGCGAATAGGACGCGGGGGCAAAGGCCGGGAAGTGAACCGGCAGATACGCTATTTTATAAGTCTCATGACCGTATCCGGCCTGAGCGACGAAATACTCTCGATGTTCGTCATCCCGGAGCGGGAAAAGATTGAATCTATATTGGTCATAATATTCTGGAGCCGGTCCTGCCCCACCAGGTTTGATGCCATGATATTGTCAAGCTCAACCTGGAGCCGCTTGAGCCTGGTCACGTCATCATTGATGCGGCGCGCGGTATTTTCCAGCCGGGCCTCCATCAGTTCGCTCGTAATGGCCTCGGCATCAAAGTCTGTAAGGACCTTTTTGCCGTCAAACGTGACATTGTTGATAATGGCGCGGCTTTCCTGTCCGCCCTTCTGGTAATCGGCGCGCAACTGCTCAATTCCGTCCCTGATGATCTGGTTCCTCGTAAGAGACGACTGAACATCTTTGAATTCAGCCTCCATGGCATCAAGGCGCGTGTTGATCCTGCTGCCGATAGAGATCGAATCGGTCTTTATCTCGCTTTTCTTCCTGTTGGAATTGTTTTCTTCCAGTTCCCTCTGGCTGTTGATCTTTTTGGCAGTACCAAGTATTCCATCAATTGATACTTTCATTTTACACCTTCCTTTGTGCTTCGATAGAAAGAATCTAGACCGGGCGGTCATTAGAGTCCTGCGACCACAGAGGTACACAGAATCCTCTTTAAAAGAATATAAATTAATATATATGAAATGTCAAGTTATTTTCAATTGGCGCCTTCAATCCTGTCCATTTTTACTGAAATCAGCTTGGAAATACCCGGCTCCTCCATGGTGACGCCATAAAGGGTCTCGCCAATGCTCATCGTCTTTTTGTTATGCGTGACAATGACAAACTGCGAGCCGCGGGCAAACTCCTTTAACAGTCTCACGAAGCGTCCCACATTCTGCTCGTCCAGTGGCGCGTCAATCTCGTCCAGGAAACAGAAGGGCGATGGCTTTACCATGTAGGTCGCGAACAGAAGCGCAATGGCGGTCAGCGCCCGCTCTCCGCCGGAAAGCAGATTGATGCTTTTGAGCTTCTTTCCCGGGGGGCGTATCAGTATCTCGATGCCGCATTCGAGGACATTGTCCATATCGTCAAGCTGGATGGTCGCCTCCCCCCCCTCGAAAAGCTGCCGGAATATGTCCGAAAAATTCTTCTGAATGCTCTTGAAGGTTTCCATGAACATCTCGATCGAAGTCCGGTTGATATCCTCTATAACGGTAAAAATGTCCTCCCGGGCCTTTTCAATGTCCTTTTTCTGCTTGATGTAGTATTCAAAACGCTTCTTGAGATTGCGGTATTCCTCAATTGCGAGGTTGTTAATGGGGCCGAGGTCCTGGATCTGCTTTTTCAGATCCTGGCTCCGCGCCACCAGCGAATCGATCTGCGCGTCCCTGACGTTCAGATCCTTGATGTCATCGATCTTCTTCTCGTATTCGATCCAGAGGTGCTCCTCGATGCTGTTCTTCTTGAAGATCAGCTCCACCTGCGACTTGTCGAGATTGGTTATCTTATCAACAACGCGCTGGAGCTCTTCCTCGTCCTTGCGGGCCACGTTCTTGCGCTCGTGGATTGTATTCTCGATTCCGACCCGCTTCTCGGTAAGCGAGGCAATCTCTTTCAGGAGGGATTCGCTCCGCTCATTAAACTCGACGAGGCGCTGGTCCCATTCCCGTATTTCGGCGGTGAGCTCCTCGATCTTTCTGTCCGCCCGGACAATCTCCTCGCCGTAATGCTCGATCTGCTTCCGGAAATCGACGATCTGCGCCCCCAGCGACTGCAGGTGCTTCTCGTTCCAATCGCGCTCTGTTTCGTTCCGTGACAGGTCCTTCTCGATCCGCGTGATCATCTGGTTGACGTCTTCAAGCTCGGACTGCTCATGCTGGATATACGCCTCAAGCGAAGCAATCTCGCTCCGCAGGCGATCAATCCCCTCGATCAGCTCCCTGATCCTGCGGTCCAGCCCCTCCTTCTCGGCGTGGATGCCGGTCTTGTCGAAGAGGATCGAACGGAAACCGTCCTCGTAGCTCTCGAATTTCTGGATGTCGCGTTTCAGCGATGCCATGTCGATCGCGGCGAGGAGTGCCAGGGCGCTCTCCGCCATGCCGCCCCTGATTTCCATGGCGGTCCTGCGGAGCGATTCCTCTATGGCGGCGATCCGTTCATCGATGAGCCTGCGCACCTCGACACGCTCCTGCTCCGACCCCTCCAGTTCAGCCTTCCGCTTCTCGATGGCGTCGACCAGCTTCCGGATAACGTCCTCGAGCCGGGCCCTGAGCTCCTTGATGGACCCGTCCGAGTCCTTGATCTGCCGCTTCTTTTCCTCGATGGAGTCGCGCGAGGCGTGGATGGAATCGATCTTCCTCTTGCGGGTCGCGAAAAAGGCCTCGAGCTTCTGCCGGTCATCCTCGATCCTGCGCCCGATCTCTATCCCGGACTGCTCGGCCTTCTTCTTTTCTTCCAGGAGACGGTCGAGGTTCCTCTTCCGCTCCACGACCTTGTCTTCAACGCCCTTCTTGAGCGTCTTCTCTTCTTCTATGAGGGTCCGGTTCTTCTCGGTCTTGACGTCAATGTCCTCGACGCGGATGCGGTAGGCGTGCAGGCGCTTCTCCAGCTCGAAGAGCTGGTGCTGAATATCATTTTTCCGCTTCTCGTCCTTCTCATTGTCGGCTGACGTTGTCGAGACCCTCGCGGATATCGATTCTCGCTCCATGTTGTGCCGCTCGATATCGTCCTGGATCTTCGCCTGCCTGCGCGACAGCTCCTGGTAGCGCAGGCAGTTAATCTTGATGTCGAGGTCGGCCAGCTCGCCTTTAAGCGAGAGGTAAACCTTGGTAGTCTCGGCCTGCTTCGATTTAAAATCCTTCTCCCGCTCTATCTCCTTGATGATGTCGTTGATCCTTTCAAGGTTGTCGCTTGTCTCCGTGAGCTTCTTCAGGGATTCTTTCTTCTGAAACTTGTATTTCGATATGCCGGCGGCCTCCTCGAAGATGTACCGCCGGTCTTCCGGCTTCGTGGAGAGGATCAGGTCCATCTTCCCCTGCTCCATGACGGAGTAGGACGACTTGCCGATGCCGGTGTCCATGAAGAGCTTCTCGACGTCCTTCAGGCGCACCGGCGACTTGTTTATGAGATACTCCGATTCGCCGTCGCGGAATATGCGCCGGCCGACAGTAACAGAATCCGAATCAAAATCAAGGACCCGGCCGGTATTGTCGATGGTGATAAACACCTCGGAGAGAGAGAGCTGTTTTCGCTGCTCGGTCCCCGCGAATATGATATCCTCCATTTTTTCGCCACGGATGTTCCTTGCCTGCTTCTCGCCCAGGACCCACTTGATCGCGTCCACCACGTTTGACTTCCCGCATCCGTTCGGGCCGATGATCACCGTGATGCCGGGCTCAAAATTGATCTGGGTCCTGTCCGCAAACGACTTGAACCCGTATAAATCCATGGATTTAAGGAACATAAGTACTATACCAGATTATGAAATATCACAGTTATAACATGAAGGCGCATCTGCTCATACAACCTGACCGAATATGCCGGGTCAGAACGCCCCCTCCGGCCTACGGCCACCTCCCCCGTCCACGGGGGAGGATAAGGAGTTCCCTCCCTTTTCCAATGGGCAAGGGGCGCTGAAGATTGCTTTTCAGGCAGTCGCGGACACCACGGAGCAAACGCCCTTGGCGCACCAGGAAAACCGCGCCTATACTTAAAGGTTATCTTGACGACATAATGCAAGAATATTTTCACGTCAAACAAAAAAAATACCTTTCGTATCCTTGAAAAAACTCCTTGACCGGGCCAGTATCCGTCACATACAAGAGGCATGCCCGGCAAACCATATATACTGATATCGACCTCGCGAATACTCTGCAGCCTGCTGGCCGCCACTGTCGCGACCGGGTGCGTGACTGCCGGCGACAGGAGAGATTACAAGATCAGCGCGAAAAAATCTTTCTCTTCGGACGAGATAAGGCACGCCGGCGACCCTATTGACCGGTACCCCGCCCTTGCCCAGCACTTCAGGCTCGAAAAGGAGATCGAGGCCATGACCATCGGGATTTCGGCCGAATACGTAGCCGACATCACGGGCGCGAAAAAAACTAAAAAGACATACTTCATCGTGGAAAAGCGCATCGACATGTCCCGGTTCGCCTCCATGACGCGCAAGGACCTGTATGCGGAAATTGGAAGAAACTTTGATGCTGACTGGAACCGTGTGAAAGAACTGACACTTATATCAAACACATCGGACTTTTTCAAAAAACTGGATGCCGCATCCATCTACCGGATCAGGTTTACAACCTTCTCGCCCGATCCGGTTGATTTCACCATTACCATCGAGGCCGACTGCGGGATTACCTTCATTGAGGAGATGCGGTAAGCCGCCTCGCGTCAAAGTCAGATCTCCTGAACAGCGAAACCACCTTGATCCCCGTCTTCTCAATATTTTCGCGGCCTCCTTCCTCCCGGTCGATCACCACCGCGGCCCTGACCACCTCGAGTCCGGATTCCCTCAGGCGCTCAATGGCCGTAATGGTGGACCCGCCGGTGGTAATGACATCGTCAATGACCACGACCTTCTTTAGCCTGCCCGCGTCTCCCTCTATCCATTTCTGCGTTCCGTGCTTCTTCGGCTCCTTTCTGACGATCAGGGGACACAGGGCTATTCCCCTCCGGTACGCCGCGATCGCGGTGGAGATCGAGATCGGATCAGCCCCGAGGGTCAGGCCGCCGATACCGCCAATTCCATCAGGACCGATGAACGGCGCCAGGGCGTCAAGCATGACCTCGCCGGTGAGAGCAACACCCTCGGCATCAAGGGTCGCGCCCTTGCAGTCAAAGTAGTAAAAGCTCTGCCGTCCCGATACCAGCGTGAAGGGCGGATCCTCCCGGTAGATAAACGACTTTTTGTACAGTATGTCAAACAGCCTGTCCCGACTGGAACTCATGGCATTACCTCGATCAATCCCCCCCGTCCCCCGGAGGGGGCGTGAAAGAACGTGAATTTTTTACAGGGAATCCATACGCAGTCTTTCAGCGCAAGAACTATTTCTTCATGGCGGACGATTCGCCTATCCCCTTCCAGAAGCTGTCCTTGCCGATACTCCCGCTGAGATAGTCCCTCACGAGCCGCTGAATATCGGGGGGAAACGCGCTCCAGTATTTTTCATACCAGCCGTCCGGAAACTCCCTCTTCTCCTGTTCGCTCATTGCGCCGGTCCCGTACTTGACGAACTGCGTGATCATGGCGAGAAGCATCTCCCGGGGAATGGACGAGGGAGGCGCGGCCGCCTGTTTCCCGCCAGGGACAAAATGGTCCACCAGCTTCCGCACCTCGGCCTCGCCGATCTCCGGCTTCTCTTTACGGATCATCTCCGCAACCAGGCGCTTTGTCATCTCGTGGATGCCGTCGCCGTCCACTCCCATCTGCTTCTCGATCCCCTCCGCCATGCTCCGCGCCATCTGGCGGACATCGACCTGCCCAAGACCCAGGGTCGATTCACGCTCCATGCGCTTGCGCAGGGCCTCGCCAACGAGCTCGAGTTCGTACTTCGTTGCCCGGTTCAGGATGTAATCAAGAATTTCTGTCATCGTGCTGCTGATCCCCATATGATCCCCCTGGTTCTCCGGCGCTCAGCCGTCGTTCTCCTCACCCGCTTCCCGCTCGAAATCGCCCGGCCGCGCGCCTCCCGCGCCCGCCCTCTCAATGAGCGCGGCAAGGTGCGGATAGTGCCGGTGGTATTCCGCCATCATCATTTCAAAAGGCAGGTCGTCAAAGGGACCGTAATCCCGCAGGTATTCCATGTGCCGGTTTCCCCGCTGGTCAAAAGGATGGAGGATTGAATCATCGCGGCCGTTGAAATCAAGCGCGTGAATGCCGAACTTTTCGCACAGGGACAGGTTGAACGCGGGCGTGGCCTTTATCCATCTCTCACCGAGGTTGAACTCGTTGTAGCCGTGAAAGGCAAACACGTCGGTCTGCATCAATTCCCTGAGCTGCCTGGTCACCAGGTGGTTGCGCACATCGGCGAACCTGAGACGGCATGGCACGCCCGCTGCACGCGAAAGCGCCGCGAGAAGTATGGCCTTCTGCACGCAAAAGCCGTCCCCCTGTTTCAGGATGAAGCTGGCCCGGTAGTGATCCCGTTCGAACGAGGTCCGATAGGGATTATACGGAATCCCGTCCCGCACGGCATAGAAGAGCTTCACGGCTTTTTCGATGTCGCCGTCGTCAGGCCCGATGATAGATCGTGTGCGACTGATGATGGAAGGGTCATCACAGTCAATGAAATATGTCGGTTTGAGATATTGTTCGATAGTATCCATATTGAATCAGTTCATTCGGCAAACACCGGGGCGTTACTTATACCGCTCCGGCCATAGTGACTTCAGGCGCTCGCGTATCGCCTTCTCCCCTGCTTCCTCCGTTGGCCGGTAAAAGACATCCCCCTTCAGCTCGTCGGGAAGATACTGCTCCTTTACGAAATGGCGGTCATAATCATGGGGATACTTGTAGCCCTTGTGGTACCCGAGCTTTTTCATCAGGTCCGTTGGCGCGTTCCTGAGGTGCAGGGGTATCTCATAGTTCGAGTCCTTTGCCGCGGACAGGGCCGCCTCCACGGAGAGGTATGAGGCGTTGCTCTTCGGCGCGGAGGCGAGAAACGTGGCGCACTGCGCAAGGATAATCCGGGCCTCCGGCAGGCCGATGTTCTGGGTCGCGGTCATGGCGGAAACCGCCAGGGTGAGCGCGTTCGGCGCAGCGTTCCCGATGTCCTCCGAGGCGAAGATCACCATCCGCCGGGCGATGAAAACCGGGTCCTCGCCCGAGAGTATCATCCGCGCCAGATAGTAGACCGCTGCGTCGGGGTCCGAGCCCCTGAGCGACTTGATGAACGCGGAGATGGTGTCGTAGTGACGGTCGCCCGCCCTGTCGTAATAGAGCATGCTGTTGCGCACCGCCTCCTCGAGATGCGCCGGGGTGATGATGCCGTCCTGCGACAGGGCGAACGCCGTCTCCAGGATGTTGAGCATGCGCCGTGCGTCGCCGTTGGAAATGGCCACGAGCTTTTCCTTCGTGGAATCCTCTTCAAAACGGGCGTTCCCCTCCTTCAGCACCTCGTCCCCGCGCATCGCCTGGTCGAGTATATCGAGGAGATTCTTTTCCGACAACCGTGAGAGCTTCAGCACCCTGGTGCGCGACAGGAGCGGCGATATAACGTTGAAGGAGGGGTTCTCCGTGGTCGCGCCGACAAGGATGATATCGCCGGACTCGACGGAACCGAGCACGGAGTCCTGCTGGGCCTTGTTGAACCGGTGTATCTCGTCCAGGAAAAGCAGGGTCTGCACGCCCTTCTCCCGGTTCTGCTTTCCTTTCTCGATGACCTTGCGCACATCGGCCACGCCCGCGGATATGGCGCTCAGGAAATGGGAGTCCATGCTGCAGTATGACGCTATCAGACGCGCCAGCGTCGTTTTGCCGGAGCCGGGCTCGCCCCAGAGAATGAGCGAAAAGGCCGCGCCCTTGTCTATAATGGTTTTCAGGATCTTGTGCTCCGACAGGAGGTGCTCCTGCCCGACGAACTCTTCAATGGTCCGGGGCCGGCACCGGTCCGCAAGGGGACTGAAGGTGTCTTTCGTTTCCATACTTCGTTATACGGGTGCTCGCTTCAATTGTACAGACAAAAAAATCCGGCAATGCCGGATTTTTTTGTCTGTACAGTATTCATTTCTCTTATGATTCGGTGCTACTTTCATCACGGGAGGATTCCCGTCCGCCCCGCGCGGGGGCCCGCTTTATCCTGCCCGAGGACACGTTCATGCGGCGTATCTTTTTCAGCCTGCGGCGCTCCGCTTCTTCTTTCTTCCGCTTTTTTTCTTCACTCGGCTTCTCATAGTAGCGGCGCCTCTTCAGCTCTTTGAAAATGCCTTCAAATGCCATCTTTTTCTTCAGATTCTTGAAGGCTTTTTCGATATCGCCGTTCACTTCGACTTCTAAAGGGCTCGTCATCCAGATCACATCCTTTTTATAAAAATTGATTACTTTGCACGCAGTGTCTGGCACCTTAGTGAAGCATCATTTTTTTGTCAATTAAAAATGCGCGCCCGGGCCCGGGTTATCCTCATTTATCTGCCCTTTTATCCGGGGATGGTACTGCATGTCATTGTGAAGTAAAATCTTGTTGACCACCGGCGCGGGAATATAGTCATATTTACTACTCGTTCCCAGCATCCCATCCCAGGAGCATCGTCATGAAATGGAAAAAACAGATCAAAAAAAGAGTGGCGGGAACCATGGGAAAGGCCCGCGGACTTGTCAGGAACATCTGCCATGGTGGCGGCGTGTTCCCCGGAATGCTCGGCCGCATAATAAAAGCGGCCAAAGTACTCATTGTTGCCGGGCGTAAATTTATCAGGGACGACTGCCCCACAGAAGCATCATCCATAACCTATACGCTCATCCTCTCACTGGTCCCCGCACTGACAGTCGCCCTTTCTTTCTACTCCCTCTACTACGGGATGGGGCAGAACAGGAAGGAGCTCTTTGACAGCATCCTCCTGTTCATGACAGAGCATAACATCAAGATAAACATTGACCCGATATTCGACGCCATTCTGGGACTCATTGAAAACGCGGGGAAAATCGGGGGGATAAGCGCTGCGGTCATGATATTTTCGGCGACAGCCATGCTCCGCACCATGGAAAAATCGATGAACAGGATCTGGAAGGTAAGACAGGGACGCCCCATATTCCTGAAGATCGTCTATTACTGGGCAGCCCTCACCCTCGGCCCCATCATGCTGGCCGCGGGCATGACCGTCGCGACCCAGCTCTCCGCGGCGCTCTCATCACCCAGCTACAACGCCGGCGCCGTTAACGCCGAGGGCCGGCTCTGGGTCGTGGGAGACAGATCAACACTGCTTGAAACGGAGACAGGCAAGATACGCCTGACCGGCGTGACCGCCGACGGCGGCAGAATCGACCTGGGCAATCAGCGGATATATTCGTATGACTACTCCACCGCGACATTCACGGAGCAGGACCTTCGCCTCGAACCCGTTGAATTAAAGAAGATACGATACCGGGACGTGCAGTTCATCGGCACCAGGGGATGGATCGCCGGGACCGACGGGATGCTCCTCATCACCGATGACGGCGGCATAACCTGGCAGCTGCATAAATTCGGCTCCATCAACTTCAACGCGATCCGCATGGTGAGCGATACCCGCGGGTTTATCGCCGCGGAAGGCGGCATCGTGATGACGACCGCCGACGGGGGAGCAAGCTGGGAGGCGCAGGAGTGGGAGGGACGGCCGAATTTCTACTCGATCGCGTTCTACCGGGAAAAGGGGATCATCACCGGCAGCCGGGGGACGATACTGACGACTGCGGACGGCGGAAAAACGTGGGAGCAATCGCTGCTGGATGAGGCGAAACGCCACAACCGCCCGGAAAACATCTACTGCGCATTTTTCATCGACGAGAGCAGGATATGGCTCACGGGAGGAGACGGCCTGCTCCTCCACTCAGACGACGGTGGTTTGAAATGGAAGGCCAGGAGATTCGACAATAACGCGTATTACACCGCGTGGTTCTATAACCCGGAGGAGGGAATCGTGGGCGGCGAAAACGGGGCCGTCATCAGGACCGGAAACGGCGGCGCGAGCTGGGAAAGGAGGAAGATGCCGGCCATGCGTATCAACCAGCTTATGTACCGCAACAACCGCCTGTGGGCCATCGGCGACACCGGCACCATCATGGCATCAACCGACAGAGGTGGTTCATGGGAAACAATCACGAAAGGGAAAAATTTCGGATATACGATAATCAACTTTCTCGCGCCATTCGGCTTCATATGGCTCCTCTTCCTGATCGCCTATATCACTCTCCCCAATATCAAGGTGCCATTCAGGCCCGCGGCAATCGGGGCCTCGTTCACCGCAGCGGTGTGGGTCATCTTCATTCTGCTCTTCATCGTATACGTCAGGGGATTCGCACAGGGCACCTTCGCCATCTACGGCGCCCTGGCGGCGATACCTCTCTTCCTGATCATGGTGCACGCATCATCCATGATCATGCTGTTCGGCGCGGAAGTCTCCTACACCCTGGTGCATCCGGAATCATACCGAAGCCTGAAAACGGCATCCAGGGACAGGGACGACCTCCATGTCTATTACGGCATCATGACCCTCATGCAGATTTACCACACGTTTGAGCGCGGCGGCGGGGCGACGTCCCTGAAAGCACTGCAGAAAGGCACGGGAGTCAAAACCGATCAGATAGAACGCTATCTCGAGCTTTTGATCAACTCGAAAATCATATTGCAGAACGGCGACCAGGAGTACCTTCCCGCGAACAGCCCGAAGAACATGAAGCTGAACAGGGTCATCGATGCCATCATGCACATCAGCCTTGACATGCCGGTTACACCGGGAAAATCCAGGCTCAGGCACTTTCTTGACACGCTCTTTAAACAGATAGCCGCGAGCAGGAAAAAAGCGGTCGGCGACCTGACGGTGAAAGACCTGCTCGATCGGGAATAGGATTCGCCGCCGTGCGGGTCAATACACGTAGTACCCGAATATGAAAGGGATCACCAGCACATCGCCCTTCAGCAATTCCCGGGGCGGGGGGCCGAAATTCTTAGAAAGTCTGATGGCGTCATAGCAGGAAGCGTTGAGCGGCTTCTGGCCGAGCGAATCGAGTATCTGTATATGGATGACGTCGCCATTTTTATCGAGGACAAACACCGTCTTGACTTCCTGGCTCGGGATAGCCATGATGCGCGTGCTCCCGGGCGTGTAGGCCCCCGAGAGCGGGTTATAGCCGTGCATGATGGCTCTCGCCATATCCGGCGGGTACCAGTTCGATGCGATCTTGCTCTTCATGTTCAGGAAATACCTGAAGTCCTTGAACTTGACGGTGTTAAAGCTGAAGCGACCGTCATTCGAATAGAAAAGGGCGTTTTCGCGGGTGACGTCGTTCTTGTCCGGAATGAGGGTCTCGTCAAACAGGCCGTAGTTTCCCGCACGGCCGCCCGCCGCGTCGTTCCGCTCGATTACTGCGGTCATCTCTGATTCGTCCGACTGCAGTACGCGCTCCCTCCCCGCGCCTGACGCCGTGGCGTCAGCGCCCCTGCCCTGGGCCCGGTCTCCCCTGAGAGCCCTGAAATCAAGCGAATTGTTGAGCCAGCGGTTTCCGGTCTTCTTCGTAATATACCCTTTCGCCGACGAATCGCGGTCGGAGAGGAGTGTCTCCGGAGTAACAACCCGCCGGTCATCCTGGTTGATGTTGACAATAATATCCCGCGATGCGGCCCCGTCCCCGAAAAGTTGCTTGAGAAGTCTCACGTTTCCCCACATGTCATCGAGCTGCGGCGCGATGAAGCCGGCCAGGAGAACCAGGTGGATAAAAAAGGAGATCAGCAGCGTGAGCGATATCTGTATGTCAGCGTGCCGGTTCATTGCCGGTCCTTTTCGCGCAGAGATAATTCGAAAACGGTATTAATCAATATAATATAATTTTCCGAAATGTCGAAATTTCTGCGGCACATGGCTTCGCGGCATATCGAGATAAAAGGGTCCGCGATGTTCGTACGGGCGACTTCATTATCCATGTACCAGGAGAAGGGCGGGATATGGCCGGGCGTCAGACGGCCGGCGTGCACGAGCATGGCCCCGGTGCCGATGCTGGTTCCCGTGTTTATGAGAGTGCCGATACTGGTCTTCACATGGTCTCCTATGAAGCAGCCCACCTTTCTGAGACCCGTTCTCTTCCGGGCGCCGGGGACGTATACCTTCACGTTTGTGTAATTATTTTTCAGATCGCTGTTGGTGGTGAGGGCCCCCAGATTGACCCACTCGCCAACGAAGGAATGTCCTATAAATCCGTCATGGTACTTGTTGCTGAAACCCTGAAATATTGACTGCTCGATTTCTCCCCCGATCCTGCAACACTCGCCGATTGTTGTGCCTGCACGCACTTTTGCGCCGAGGATGAGGCAATTCCTCCCGATCACGCAGGGACCCTCGATCCGGGTGAAGGAATGCACCTTCGTTCCCGAGCCAATCACTACCGGTCCCGCGGTTGCGTCGATACTGACAAACGGATCGAATTCCGCGCCATCTTCAATATAAACCTGACCCGGATCTCCTGAAATAGTTACATCTTTCCGTCCGTTTCCATTGCCGCGGAGCCCGGACAGCCTGAAATCCTCCCGAATAATATCTGGATTGCGGTCAACCAGATTCCATATATATCCGGCCTTACTGCCGGATACGGCGTCGCCGCTTTCAGGAAGACGGACCTCGCGCAGCCCCAATCCCGCGAGTGTACCTGCTATCGAGCCAGTAATACCCCTCATCGCACTGCAATCCGCACAAGCGGCAGCAACGACCCCGTCACTTGTCAGGGCACTCCCCTTTTCAATGCCGAAATCCGCTGCAGAAGGATAGCGCACCGCGTTGATGAACAGGGCATCACCGTCCGACTCAAAAACAGAGTAATCATTAATCCGCACACCCGGGTATTGTTCCCTGAACCAGGGGGCCAGGTAGTCCCTGGTGAAGTAGTAGCAGTCGCTTCCCGAGAGGCGGGGGTCATTCCTGATCCACACCTCCAGCCGCTCGCGAAACGAGAAGAATCCTGACCTGAGATCCCACAGCGGGCGGGTCAGAGAAAGAGGATAAAAGTTGTCGTGGAGCCCATCTTCAAATATGATGATGTTCATAGGCTGTTCGATACCCAATGGCCGCCGCGCCGCATCAGCACCCTCATCGGCGGCGCGGCCGCAACCTACTTGGCGGCCTCTTCTTCGAGCAGCTTCCTGCGTGCTGCCAGCACGTTGTCCGCTTCCCTGCCGGAGATCGGATCATAGTGGGAGAACTTCATTTCGAACGTCGCCTTGCCGCTCGTCATGCCGCGCAGGTCGATGCTGTAGCGCAGCATCTCGGCAAGCGGGATCTGGGCCCTGATGACCGATACTCCGCCGCCGGAATCATCGCCGCTGTCCATGCCGAGCACCTTGCCGCGGCGGCTCGTAACATCGCTCAGGATGTCTCCCATGAATTCCTTGTCGACATAGATGCTCACGTCCATGACAGGTTCCAGGAGCTGCGGGCCCGCCTTTTCCATTCCCATTTTAAACGCCGTGCGCGCGGCTATCTTGAAGGAGAGCTCCGACGAGTCAACGTCATGATATTTACCGTCGTACAGCTCGACCTCGACGTCCACGACCGGGAACTTGCCCAGCACGCCCTCCTCAAGCGCTTCGACGAGGCCCTTTTCAACGCCGGGGATATACTGCTTCGGTATCGCTCCGCCGAAGATTGTCTCCTTGAATTCAAACCCGGAACCGCGCTGGCGCGGGGCCAGCCTGATGTATACCTCGCCAAACTGCCCGTGTCCGCCCGACTGCTTCTTGTGGCGGTAGTTGGATTCGGCCTTTTTCGTGATGGTCTCCCGGTACGGCACCCTGGGCTCCCTGGTCACGACTTCGATCTTGTTCTTCTCCTTGAGGGCGTTCAGGACGATCCCGAGCTGGATTTCACCCATGCCTGAAAGGACGGACTCCGCCGTCTCTGCGTTATGGGCATAGGTTAGAGTAGGATTCTCCTCCGTCACTCTGTTGAAAAATTGACCGACCTTATCAACATCCGCCTTGTTGACCATCTCGATAGCGTAGGAAAATACCGGGTTTGGAAGCTGTATCAGGTCGATAGCCACCGGGCTCTTGGAATCGCACAGGGTATCGCCGGTTGATGTTTTATCGAGTTTGACTACCACGCCGATATCGCCGGCATTAATCTTCGGCGCATCCTCCTGCTTGTTGCCAATCATGGAATATACCTTTGAAGTACGCTCCTTGTATTTCTTGTTAGCGTTCAGAACCTCGCTGTCAGGAAGGAGGCTCCCGGATATGACCTTCAGATAGGTAAAGCGGCCGGCATACTGATCGATATATGTTTTCCAGACAACAGCGGCCAGGGGCCCGCCCTCTCCGGATTGGACTTTTATCTCCTTTGCCGCATCGTCCGGGTCATGCCCGACGTATTCCGCTCCCATTTTCGGCGATGGCACGAACTCCTTGACGACCTGAAGGAGGTTTTTCACGCCAACTGCAGACAGAGAGGACCCGCACACGACCGGCTGGAGCTTGCCGCTTGCGAGCTGAACCTGGACGCCTCGTCGCACCTCTTCGTCCGTCAGGGTGCCTCCTTCCAGAAACTTCTCTATCAGTGCGTCATCCGCTTCCGCAGCAACCTCGATCAGCTTGTTGCGTTCCTCTTCGGCCTTCGCCTTCATATCAGCCGGGACTTCCCCCACCGTCACGTCTTTCGCGCCGGGCTTGGATGTCTGGAGCTTCATCTGTAAAATATCGATTATACCGTTGAATTTTTCCCCCTCGCCCGCGGGAACCGAGAGCGGCGCAATATTGGCCTTGAATGCGGATTTGAGGTTATCCATGACCTTCTGGTAGCTTGCCCGCTCCTTGTCCATCTTATTGACAAATATAATCCGCGGGATGCCGCGTTCCGCGAGGTACCGCCACGCCTTTTCCGTCTCGATCTGAACGCCGTCAACAGAATCAACGACGAGGACAACCGCCTCCGCGACCTGGATGGCTGCCCGGGCCTCGCCGATGAAGTCGGCCGTGCCCGGCGTATCAATAATGTTTATCTTGACGCCGTCGATCTCCACGAAGCCGAGCGCGCTCCGTATGGACATCATCTTCTTCTTTTCATCCTCATCATAATCGGAGGTGAGTGTCCCCTGGTTCGGATTTCCTATCCTGTCAATTTTCCCGCCTGCCATAAGCATGGCATCGAACAGGGTCGATTTGCCGGTTCCGCCGTGGCCAATGATGGCGATATTCCGTATCTGTTCAGCTTTGTATTCCTTGAGCATCAGGGACCTCCCAACACGATATCAGATAAGCCCGCGCAGGCGCCTTCTGGTCCGTCACAGGCACTGTTTCTGAAATGATTTAAGGGAAATTAATAATGAGGCTTTTTTTTGTAAAGAACTTTATTAATTCGCTTATTTAAGGTGCAGATACCGACTGCTGCATCCGGTCCCCGACATACCCTTAATTTTAAAAAAGAATGGACATAATACACTATAGTACCATACTGTACGGCCATTAAAGGGAAGACTCTTTCACCCGATATATCTCACACACAGGATTACAAGGATACGCCCATGACTGCACCGATTGAGATAAAAAAAGTCGCTGACAAAAAAATGATGATGGAATTCATTAAGGTTCCCTGGACTGCTGAAATCTACAAATATGATCCGGCATGGGTTCCGCCCGTTATAAAGGATCAGCTGCACATGTTTGACCCGAAACAGGGGTATTTTTTCGAGCATGGCGAAGCCGAGTTTTTCATCGCCTATAAAGACGGAAAACCGGCGGGAAGGATAACCGCACATACCTACTCCCGGTTCGAGGAGAAATACGATAAAGACACTGGGTTTTTCGGTTTCTATGAATGCATCGACGATCTCAATGTCTCAAAGGCCCTTTTTGAAGCAGCACGTGAATGGCTCCGCGCCAGGGGAAAGAAGAAGATGAACGGCCCGCAGAGCTTTACTATATATGACTCGGTAGGCTTTGACTGCATGAACAACGGCAGGATGCCGGTCATCGGCATGTTCCACGGCGCTCACTGGTATGAAAAGCACGCGCTCGCATTCGGTTTTGAAAAATATATCGACTGGTACTGCTTCATGGTAAAAAAGGAGGGCATCAACTGGGAGCCATTTTTCAAAATGCGCGAACAGATGGCGAAAAAGACCGACATAAAATTTATCGTTTCAAAAAAGAGGGACATCCCCAAGCGGGCCGACGACGTGAAACGAATATTTAACGCGGCATGGGAAGGCAACAAGGACCACCTGGCACTTACCGACAGGCAGTTCGACCTGATGTTCAATGAGCTCAAACTGGTCATCATTCCAGAACTGGCCATCTTCGCTGAAAAAGATGGAAAACCAGTCGGCTTTATATTTTCAGTTCCGGATGCCAACCCCGGGTTCAGGTACCTGAACGGCAAACTCTATCCCTGGAGGATTCTGAAGCTCCTCTGGCATGTGAAAAGGACAAGGACTCTGAGGACAATCCTCATGGGCGTGGAGCCGGAATACCGGGGACAGGACATCGACCAGATACTTATCCTCATGACGATGGAGATCGGTATTGGGATGGGATATATCCAGTCCGACTGCTCCCTTATCGTAGAGACAAATAAAAAGATGATCGGCGCGCTTAAATTTGTTAACGCAGACAGGTACAAGGGATACAGGATTTTCCAGATTGCAATATAATTCATTTCATCTCAGTTGACACATCTTTGAAAAATAAAAAGCGCACTGCGAGAAGTTGCTGACTGCGGAGAAGCAATTTTCACCTCTCACATTCAATTCAAATTGATTTTGATAGGATTTTCCTCTGTTTCAATGCATAGAATATCCCTGTTTTTATACAAATCATGACAACTGTCCATTCGGAGTCCGATCGCATATAATCGCTCTTCGCACGGCAATAATACAGATCACGCTAAAAAGCAAACGGGGTATATGATCGTGGGACAATATCAAACTGCGGAAAAACAAACTATTACAGCGGAGAACATCTCCAGCCACGGGAAGACAAAACTCAAATTGCTCTCCTTCAAGCCGGCGCACTACACCAGGCAACTGTCCTTTAACGAGCGGGCGTTTCTCACCGGAGCTGAGTTATCACCGCCCCTGGCAAATCAGATTGTCTGCGAAGGGACGGGCAGGTTAGATTACGCTCATTGGCTGGAAGCGGTAGCAACCGCCTCGGAAGCAAACCCGGGCAGCCGCTTGATTCTCAAGGGAATACTCGGTACATGCCGGTGGGTTGATTCCGGCTCCACGCCGCCGGTCACCGAGGTCATTGGCAGCAGGTGGGACGGATACTGCTCGGAACACGCGCCGTTTCTCGAGAGCCCGCTCAATCCGAAGGTCGGCCCGACATGCGAAGTCCTCCTTATACCGGGCGATACACCGCGTGTGGTATTTCGCACGATGCACGCCGCCATGGATGGACGCGGAACTCTCACCTGGGTGGAAGATGTATTCCGGGCTCTTCGCGGAGAACGTTGCATTGGCTCGTCGTCACGATTGACCGACACCGATCTGGCCCGAAGCATCCAGAAGAACTTCCGGAAGCCGTATCCAACAGAGCACATTCCTCCCACCGGGAAAGCCGACATGAAAGAGTCGGGATTTGTTTGGCGGCGGGTGAGCGTCAATGCCCGGCCCCACCACCTGCTCGCGCAAACAGCCATTCTGGCCGCGCAGGAAGCATGGCGGCATTCTGATGGCATCGTCCGCTTCGGGATACCTGTTGACATGCGGCCAAGGAAACGCGGCCTTGCATCAACCGCCAACCTGACCTTCGCCATCTATATCGAAATCAAGAAAGACTCAACCCCCGAACAGATCGCCGATGATATTAAACTCCAGATTGAGCAGAAACGCGAAGGCATGCTCTCAAAAGGCGATGACCTGATTCGTCACGTTCCACTGTGGTTGATGAAAAAGACCGGAGCAAAAATCATTCACGACAGGCATAAAAACGGCATTTACAGTATTTCGGGATTCATATCCAACTTCGGCAGGATGGACCTATCAGCCTATCAAGCCGCCGGATTCACTACCACCGGAATATTTGCGATACCTCCGGCAAACGAATATGCCCCGTTTTTCCTTGTCCTCATGGGTCATGAGGACACCGTTGAATTGATTCTCACGCTTCCCCGCAAGCTGGCTACAAACGATCGGCTCGATTCAGTAATGGATCATATTGTGAAGAATATCAAGTAGGGACAATTTCATTGAGCAGGGCCGGTCTGGGCTGTTCTTCGAAGAGGTCGGTGTGTGTATATCCCCAGTAAATTCTCCAGGAATGCACGCCATCAATAAGTCTATATGCAATTATATAATTTCTATATAGATAGTTATCGGTTATACTAGAGTCATCCTGTTTTGAAAAAAGTATTATCAAATCATCAAGAAATTTATCAGTAGCATACCCAACAATCGCCGAAAGAGACATTCTGAAAATCTTCCTCAAATCCAGGCAATATTCATATTCATCCTGCCTCAAGGTCAGGTGAAAAGTTTTCCACCTATCTGAAACATCCCCGCGTTGATATTCCACAGGAGTCCAGATGTGAAGCAATTTCTTATCTTCCTCCATCATCTTCGCCAGCAGGATGCGAATTATATAGGTCCGGGGTTTGTTCAGCCTTTTTGAAGCCAAGTCTATTCTCGTGAAAACGCTGTGGCGCATATTAATGGTCGTTTCAATTATCATAATTATCACCTGCTAATATTTTTAGGTATGTAACGAACAGGCAGAACAATAATTAAAAAAAAATCGGATAGTTATCGGTATTTTTATTATATTATAAAAGAACCGGCCATGAAACTCGCGGTAATAACAGGCTGCGACAGCGGCATAGGAAAGTCACTTGTCCCCAGATTTATAAAAACCGGGTACAAGGTCATACTGTCATATCTTGATCACAATCCTTTCAAAGAACACCCGGATATTATATCATCTAAACTCGACCTTCGTTCCTCGGAAGATATTGACTCCTTCGCAACCCTGGTCAATACCCTTGTAAACAAAGGCAACCGCCTTGAATATGTTATTAATAACGCTGGCATTGCGCTGGGTGGGCCCTTCGAAAATCTGCCAATTTCAATCTATCGTCAGGTTATGGAAGTGAATCTTTTCGGGATGATATTGCTCACACAAAAACTATTACCCGGACTTATAAGGAACCGAGGGCGTCTCATCATCAATGGATCCATGGCTGGTCGAATAGCACTTCCTTTTCTCTCGCCATATACGGCATCAAAGTTTGCCATTGAGGGATGGTGTGATTCCATCAGGCGTGAGCTTAATCCATTGGGAATCACCACCATACTAATTGAACCGGGAGGGATAGCGACACCGATATGGAACAAGGCTCTCGAGCAGGATTCATCTTTTATTGATAAAAAATATTCTGAAAGCATCAATGCTTTTCGCAATAAATTTATTCGGGCCGGAGCGATGGGAATGGATACTGAAAAAGCAACCGCGCATATATTCAAGCAAATAACCTGCAGGCGACCTCAAAACAGGTATATTATTGCCAGCAGCAGGATGCTGTCATATCTCGAAACATTAATCCCGGGAAGGATTCTCGATCGTATCGTGGCAAAAATGTTTTCTATGAAGTACCATGGCATTTCTTGAAAAGCGGGTCTGTCTCATTCGAGATAGAGCAATGCGATCGATATTCACTGCATATGATCCAAATTCAGGATGTCCTAATTTTCAGATAATGCTCTATCCTGTTCAAGCCTTCTTTGATATTCTCCAGTGAATTGGCGTACGAAAACCGTATGTAGCCTTCCCCCCCGGATCCGAAATCAATACCCGGAGTCACGCCAACTTTAACCGTATCAAGAATATTGAACGCCTCGTGATATGAATCGGTACAAAAGTGAGAGGCATCCGCGAAGACATAGAATGCCCCGGTTGGCTCAACATGGATACGGAAACCCAATTCTTTAAGACGTCGTATCATATAGACGCGTCGCTCGTTGTAGACACACTTCATCCGGTCTACATCCGGACCGCCATGCCTCAGGGCCGAGATCCCTGCTATCTGAACAAAGCTGTTGGCGGATATGGCAAAATTCTGATGCAATCGCTCCATCACCGTTGAAAACTCTTTGGGGAATATCAGATATCCCAGGCGCCATCCTGTCATGGCGTAGAGCTTGGAAAAACCATTAATGACGAATGCACGATCGGTATACTCGAGAATCGAATGGGCCTTTCCTTCATATACCAGGCCGTGATATATTTCATCGGAAAGAATGAAGCGGTCGCCGAAGCATGCGATCTCCTGCATGTTTTTTTCAGTCATGACAATACCGGTCGGATTTGACGGTGAATTAATCATGATGGCCTTTGTTTTATCAGTAAGCGCCGTGCGAATCTGCTCGGGTCGGAACCGGAATCCGTCATCAGGATAGGTGCGCACCTCGACCACCTTCCCGCCCACGGCCTCGATAAAATTGGGATAACATGAATAACGGGGGTTTGACAGGATAACTTCATCATCAGGTTCAAGCAGGGAGAGCATCATCAGGAGCATCGCCGGGGAGGTCCCCGAGGTAACCAGTACTCGGTCCGGGGTCACAGTGACCCCGTATTCTCTGTAATAATGGGCGCAGATCTCCTCGCGTAATTCCAGTATGCCCATTGCATGCGTGTAATGCGTTTTGCCTGAACGGATTGCCGCAATAGCAGATTCCCTTACAACTCCCGGCGTTTCAAAATCCGGCTCTCCCACCTCGAGATGTATAATATCCTTGCCTTCATGCTCGAGTTGTTCAGCCCGTGCCATGACATCCATGACCATGAAGGACTTAACTCCCACCACCTTGCGGGAGATCATTTTCCTCTTATTATCCGGATTCTCCATACGTCCCATCGACCCATGATGATAAAAATTTTATACATTGAGTGGTTAAAACCGTTCAATGTCAAGCAATTAGATCAGATCAAAAGAGTTTTTCTGCCGTGATGAAAATCTCAATTCCATCAAGCAATAAAAAAATAGCTTGATTTACCCGTGTTTAAATATATACCTTGCACAACACGGATAATCCATCAGTCATAAAAAACCGATCTATATCGCCTGAAACTAATTACCGGAATAATGCCATGAATAAAAAAATGATAATCGCCATCACTCTTTTTATCGCACTCTATGCCCTTATCTCCATTTCATCCGGCTTCTATGCCGATTATGAATGGTTCAGAATGTATAAGGGCCTCAATATCTTCTGGGTGCTGTTTTTCACCAAATTTAATGTTCACATCCTTTTCGCTCTTATTTTTATCGGGATATTTTCATTCAACTTCCTCCTGATCCGCCTTCTTGGCGGCAAAGGAAGAATATTTACAAGCAACATTCTGAGCAAGCTTCAACTGCCGCTTCTCGGCACTCCAAAACGCGCGCTCTTTATCCTCCTTGCAATAAGCGTACTGGCCGCGGGCTTTATGATGGGAGGCGCGGCCTCGGCGTTCTGGAAGGAATATCTACTATTTAAAAATGCCGTCGCTTTCACGGGGTTTCCGAAGGATCCCATCTTCTCAATGGATATCGGTCTCTATGTATTCAAGCTTCCATTCTTTCAATTCCTGTACGGATGGCTTATGACCTCTCTGGTTATTACAGCGCTCTTTTCCATTGTATTCCATATTGTCAACGGAGGAATCCTGATCCGGGATACCAAAATAGAATTTTCTCTTTTTGCACGGGCGCACATCTCAACTCTGCTGGCTATGATCGTATTCCTGTACGGAATCGGCTACAAGTTAGATGCATATGAACTCCTGTTCTCAAAAATCGGAAAATTCTACGGGGCCGGATATACCGCTGTGCATGCGAACCTCCTGGCCTATCACGCAGCCATGGTCATATCCTTCATAGCTGCAGCGCTCTTCCTTTTCAATATTTTCAAGCGAAGCTTTATGCTTCCCCTCATCGTGCTCGCGACCATTATCCCCGTCTTCTTTATCCTGGGGAGCGCGTTCCCCGGCATCCAGCAGCGGTTCATCGTAGAGCCAAACGAACTGGACAAGGAACGGCCATATATCGAACACAATATCAAATTCACCCGTATCGCCTATGATATTGCGAAGGCACGTGAAGTGCCATTCGCCAACAAGCAAAATCTCACCTATCAGGATATCCTCAAGAATAAGAATACCCTCGATAATGTGCGGATATGGGATTGGCAGCCGCTTAAAAAGAGCTACAAGCAGCTCCAGGAGCTGAAGCCATACTACTACTTTAACGATGTCGATGTCGACCGGTATATGATCAATAATCGAAAAATAGCCGTCAATCTTTCCGCGCGGGAGCTTGACATCAACCGCCTCGGGAAAAACAGCCAGACATGGCAGAACCGTCACCTGCTCTATACTCACGGCTACGGCGCGGTGCTTTCGCGCGTGGACAAAATTACATCTGAAGGCCAGCCGGAGATGCTCATTTATGACATTCCGCCAAAATTCAGCGTCGATATCCTTATCGAGCGGCCGGAAATCTACTTCGGGGAGCATGACAACGCGTACATCATCACCAACACCAGCATGAAGGAGTTCGACTACCCCTACGGCGAAGAAAACAAATTCACAATCTACAATGGAACAGGGGGTACACAGCTCGATTCCCTGTTCAAGCGAATCATGTTCGCCGCGGTTTACAAGGATATCAACATTCTTATCTCCGGCACTATCAGCGAAAACAGCCGGCTTCACTATCGCCGCAATATTGTCGAAATGGTGAGAGAATACACGCCATTCCTTGATTTCGACGGCGATCCATACCTGGTGATATCAGATAAAAAGATGTACTGGATAATAGACGCATACACCACGACCGACCAGTTCCCATACTCAACCCCCACTGATATCGGGAATAGAAAAATCAACTATGTGCGCAACAGCGTAAAAATCGTAATAGACGCATATAACGGCACAATGGATTATTATATCTCGGATGAGAATGACCCGATTATCAAGGTCTACGCGAATATCTTTCCCGGGATATTCAAGGAAATGAAGAATATGCCCGCTGACCTGAAAAGCCACATCCGTTACCCCGAGAGCTACTTTACCATTCAGGCCCGCACGCTGCTCCGCTATCATATGACCAGACCGGATGTCTTCTATAATAACGAGGATGCCTGGCACATCGCGCGCCAGGTCCAGGACAACAAGGAAGACGAGATGCGGAGCTATTACCTGGTCACCCGGCTTCCCGATGAAAAGCGGGACGAGTTCATCATGATCCTCCCCTTCACTCCGTATAAGAAAGACAACATGATCGCCTTTCTTACTGCCAAGTGCGACATGCCTGATTACGGCGAGCTCAAGCTCTACCAGCTGCCGAAGGACAAGCTCTCATACGGGCCCCTCCAGGTCGACAGCCGCATCAACCAGAACCCTGACATTTCGAAGCAGCTATCGCTCTGGAACCAGAGAGGATCAGGAGTGATCAGAGGAACAATGCTGGCCATTCCAATCGAGGAGTCAATACTTTTCATCGAGCCACTTTACCTCAAGTCCGAATCAAGCGAGATGCCCGAGCTCAAGCGGGTTATCGTCGCCTTCTCAGACAAGATTGTAATGGAGAAGGATCTCCCCGCCGCGCTTGAACGGCTTTTTTCAGGAGGAGCCTTTATCGATTCGGGCCCTTTCATGGACGCCTCCATGGAATCGCGTCTCAAGGACCTGGCGGTCAGGGCAATGAACCACTACAATCAGGCAGAGTCAAGCATGCGTGAGGGCAACTGGACCAAATATGGCGAGCATCTTAATATGCTAAAAGAAATTCTCGAGAGAATGAACAGCTTGAAGTGACATTGTGGGCATAATACCCCGCTCGCTCCGCCTCGTATTTACGTCCTGTAAGACTCGGCTTCCGGCGCCATCCATGGCGCCTGCTCGCGGGACATTATGCCCACAATGGTTGGTAAAGAAGGACAGAAGGTATGAAACTGGAACGTTCGAGCGGCGTACTACTCCACATAACCAGCCTTCCCGGTAGATACGGCATAGGAACTCTGGGGCCGGAAGCGAAAAATTTTGCGGATCTGCTCGCTCGGGCGGGAATGAGTTACTGGCAGATTCTCCCCGTCGGGCCCGTTGATGCACGTTTCGACTATTCCCCCTACGCGTCCACTTCCACCTTCGCAGGGAACTGGCTTTTCATCAGTATCGAGGCGGTGGCCGAAGAACAATGGTTCACCGCCACTCTCCCCGCCCCGACCGCCGACGAAAACCATGTTGTCTCATACGAGGATGTGATCGCGATAACGATGCCTGTTCTCAAATCCGCATATGGAGATTTTTTCTCCAGAGCACCCGCCCCGGACATCCGGAATTATGAGAAATTTTGTGCTGACGAGTCATCCTGGCTGGACGATTATGCGCTCTATTCAGCGATAGCAGAGCATGAAGGAACATTCGAATGGCCCAAATGGGACCCGAAATGCGCTTCACGAAACCCGAAATACCTTTCGCTGATGGAACAAAAACATGCCGACCGCATCCGTTTCCACAAGTTTTTACAGTATCTTTTTTTCAAGCAGTGGAATGAATTAAAACTGCATTGCAAAAGCATTGGCATTAAAATAATCGGAGATATCCCGATCTACATTACCCTTGAAAGCGCCGATGCCTGGGCCAACCAGGACATGCTCATCCTTGATGATGAGACGCACCAGCCACTTTCAGTAGCCGGGGTCCCGCCCGACTACTTCAGTGAGACCGGACAGCGATGGGGCAACCCGGTTTATCGCTGGAAGAAAGGAAACACCCTGTCCCCTGAAACCCTTCGCTGGTGGGTAAATCGGATCACGCACCTGGAAAAGCTCGTTGACATCATACGCATCGACCACTTTCGCGGCTTCGAGGCTTACTGGTCAATCCCTGCAGACGAAACAACTGCGATAAAAGGGACCTGGGTCAAAGGGCCGGGAGTGCAATTCTTTAATAAGCTCCGTGAAGAGGCAGGCACACTCCGCCTGATCGCAGAGGACCTGGGCGTCATCACGCCAGAGGTGGAGGAGCTCAGGGACAACCTGGGCCTGCCCGGCATGCGCATACTCCAGTTCGCCTTTGACTTCAACAATAAAAATTACTATCTTCCCCATAATATTGACAACCACAACTGTGTCCTGTATACCGGAACACATGACAATAACACAACAAACGGCTGGTTTTATGGCAAAGAAATCGACGACAACACCCGAAATTATGTTCTTGAATATCTCGGGTTTGAAGAATGGTCTGATTTTAACTGGAAATTGATCCGGCAGGCATATCGAAGCGTGGCAAACCTGATCATCATAATGGCCCAGGACATACCGGGATACGGAGAAGAATTCCGGATGAACCGACCCGGGACCGCCGAGGGCAACTGGCGGTTCAAATTGAAGGGAGACAGCATAACGGAAGAGATGCTACTCAGGCTCAGGCGCATGGGAGAGATATACAACAGGCTGGATGAATAATACATCCATAGCTGCAGGAGAAAACAGAATGGAAATGCAAAAAAGAGCGCGCTTTTCGATATTTGCCGCCAGTATACTCTTGCCACAGGCTGCAGCGGCGATAGGATCATATTTTACCATGCCCTCCATCCCCACTTGGTATGCCGGACTTGCCAAGCCGTCCTTTAACCCGCCAAACTGGATTTTTGGTCCGGTCTGGACAATACTCTATCTTCTTATGGGAATCGCGCTGGCGCTGGTCTGGATAAAGGGCACTGAAAGAAAGGATGTACGGTGGGCAATGGCCTTCTTTGGAGTACAGCTGGCGCTCAATATCCTCTGGTCTTTCCTGTTTTTCCATATGCATATGCCCAGCGCAGCATTCATTGAAATCATACTTCTCTGGCTTGCCATACTTGTAACCCTGCTGGCCTTCCTCCGGATATCTATCTCTGCCGGGCTCCTGATGATTCCCTATCTCTTATGGGTAAGTTTTGCCGTAATGCTGAATTTCTTCCTGTGGCGGCTGAATATCTAGTCAGGGATATATAGTATCATCAGCTTTAATACCGATAACTATCCATCCAAATACTACTCTGACCCCGGAAATTAACCGATAACTACCGGAAAAATTCAAAGAATCCATATTTACTCTGACCCTTTTATGATTATGAAAAATCACAAAAACCGGTAGTATAATTTTGTAGACACCGGGTGTACTGTATACAAGACTGGACAAAAGTGCACACGGAGGTTCTATATGTGCAACAAGATCAATCGTGACACAATAGGTGATATTTCCCGGAGAGCTTCATTAAAGTACCCTGACAAAAAAGCCCTGATATTCAGAGAAAAACAAGCGCTTATATTCAGAGAAAAACAGCTTACCTATAGAGAATTAGAACTAAACGCATGTCGATTCGCGAACCTCATGACCAGACTCGGCGTAAAAAGAGGCGACCGGGTAGCAATCAATTCATACAACTCCCATCATTATCCGATCAGCCTTCTGGGCCTCGCGAAGATAGGCGCTGTCCAGGTTCCGATCAATTACATGCTCAACGCGGAAGAGATTGATTATGTAGTCACACATTCCGGTGCAAAAATATTTCTGGTCGAGGATTCCCTTCTTCCCGTGCTGCAATCAAGAAAAGACCTTTTTCAAGACATCGCCATATGGGGCCTGATACCCCTGGCCGGCGGGGAAACCCCCTCTGGATTTTTTGATCTCGACTACGAAATGGCAGCCGTGCCCGGCGATGATCCCGATGTCATTGTAGAGGCCGAAGACATCGTCCAGATCCCCTACACGAGCGGTACCGAGTCCAGACCCAAGGGAGCCATGCTCTCACATCGCGCGCTGATGTCACAGTACTACAGCTGCATAATTGACGGACAGTACGAGACCTCGGACGTTGGTCTCCACGCCCTGCCGCTGTTCCACTGCGCCCAGCTTCATTGCTTTCTCATGCCATTCCTCTACACGGGAATTGAGAACATCATTCTGCACCGGGCCGATCCGCTGGAAATGCTTCAGTGTATCGAAAAATACCGGGTTACTCATATGTTCGCTCCCCCAACGGTCTGGATAGGACTGTTGAACCATCCGCAACTCGCTGAATTTGATCTCTCAAGCCTCAGAAAGGCGGCCTACGGAGCAAGCATCATGCCGGTAGAAATCATCAAGAGACTCACCGACACCTTCCCCGGGCTCCGCCTCTGGAACTATTACGGACAGACTGAAATGGGTCCGGTGGCGACCATTCTCAAGCCGGAAGACCAGATGCTGAAGCCTGGCTCTGCCGGGAAGCCCGTCACCAATGTCGAAACCCGTCTCATGGACGACGACGGCAACTTTGTCCAGGTAGGTTCCGTAGGAGAAATCGTTCACCGTTCGGGACATGTCATGACCGGCTATCTCAATGACAGAGAAAAGACAGATGAGGCATTCGCCTATGGATGGTTCCACAGCGGCGACCTCGGCATGTTCGACGAGGACGGCTACCTCTATGTTGTCGACCGCAAGAAGGACATGATCAAGACCGGCGGAGAAAATGTCGCGTCGCGTGAAGTTGAGGAAGTGCTGTACCGTCATCCTGACGTAAGCGAGGCTGCGGTAATCGGCCTTCCTGACCCGCGCTGGATCGAGCTTGTCTCGGCAGTTGTTGTCCTGAAAAATGGAGCGCAGACCTCCGAACAGGATATCATAGAGTACTGCAAGGCCAACCTGGCGGCATTTAAATGCCCTAAAAAGATCATCCTGGTTGATTCGCTTCCCAAAAACCCGTCGGGAAAGATCCTGAAGCGGGAGCTTAAAAAGATGTTTTCTGCAGTGAACTGATAGCGCAAATAATCGCCCTGCCGCCACGGCAGGGCCACCTTTCCGCGCACACCCCTTCCGGGTCCCAAAAAAATATCCGGCATGTTAAAATATTGATTGCTATACATGCCAATCATGCAGTATTATTAATCATATTTTTACGGGTATCATGCAAAGTTACGCATCCTCTGATGCGTTCGGCGCGTATAAATTTCGTCATAAGACTAACACCGATTTTTCTGACATAGGTATTGAATGGGGCATGAACAGTTAGCCAACATCTTGCATTCGCTTTACCTGAATTATTTTTCGGTATGCGCGATCGTGCCTTTTAGCTTTACTCTAACGCTCGCCGTCATTCTTCTCAGGATCCCCAAAAAATCGAAATCAACCCTTCATCTGGGGCTGGTCTACCTTCTGCTCGCAGTCTTTTATTCAGGATATATCATTGCGGCCACGCTCTACCATCCTGTGGCCGCCTATCACCGGTGGATAACGGCGGGAATCGTCACTCTGACCGAGGTCCATTTTATCATCTTCGTCCTTTATTATCTTGAAGATAAAAATACCGGTCCGGCCGCAAAAATCGGGGTGTCTCTCTACGCGCTATCGGTCGCGGTGACAATCTATTTTATCTTTTCGACATACGGATCGAAAAGGGTCTATCACTTTGACGGGCACTACTGGGACTTCGATGCCGATGCGGCAAGCACCGTGGTTGCCGTTTTAATACTCGTAAATCTCGTTATCATGCTGATCACGGGAATCAGGAAGATCTACGCCTCACAGTCTAAAGCACGCATGTATCTCCTGGCGATCATCCTCATCGTTTTCAGCTTGATAGCGATACCCGCAACAACCAACCTCCTGAGCAGGGTGGACTACCTTGACCGCGGCGTCTATCAGGTAACGCAGGACCTTCTCACCATCATCGGCTTCTTCGCGCTTTTTGTGATTTACATGAACACCACCCTGGACCGCACCAGTCTGATGATGAAAATCATGAGCATCACCCTTGCGACATTCCTGATGATGTTCCAGGGGCTTTCCTACTTTTCACTGACCGAACTCGACAAAACCTATGACGAGCACCGCCGCCAGGAGCTTTCACTCGCTGTCAGGGCAGGATATTTCTCACCGGAAATATCCTACTGTATCAGATACTACCTTGATAATGGCCTTTCTAAGATCATCAATAATTCCATGGGCGCTCCGGATATCAACGATTTCGAAGTGGCGCAAAGCGAGCTGTTCAATACGGCGCAATACGAGCGAATCGCAGGGTTGATAAATCTTAACCCCGATAAATACCAGGCAGAATTGAGCGCCATCCTGAAAACAGAAAAGACCTGTTTCAGGGGCTACCGCAACGCAATCGAGGCCCGGTTCAATGTTGCGCCTGGCGGCCCCAACGCGGCGGAAAAAATCTTGTCATATATTAAATCACTGCGATGGCGCGTACGTTACTATGCCGCGAACATTTCCGCCCTGCCGGACGACAGGTTCGCTGAGCATCTCGCACGCTATCTGAAAATCGTCCATCCCGACATGGATCCCTTTAAAACTGCCATGATCGACATCATGAGGGACGGACGCCTCTCGGGGGCTGCACTCAAGCGCGAGGTGCTTAAAATCGTGTCGCGGATGCATCCGTCGGGGATCAGGAGGTACCGTTCGAACAGATCGACGCTGCAACATTTCACCGCCTATATACTCGTTGATGCGGAACGCCGGGCCGTGTACGAAGCCGGCTTCGATTACCGGACCTACCGGGAATATCAGCACCCCATGGCGATGAAATTCATCCTGATCCTTGCGGTCATACTGGTTTTAATATTTGCAGCTTTCCGGTTCTTCTTCCTGGGCGTGTTTGTCCGCCCCATGAGACGGATCCTGTCAGCCATCAACAAGGTGCGTGCCGGCAATGACGGCATCGTCATCCCGGTCCCGGTTCGTGATGAGATCGGATCAATCTCACACAATTTCAACGAGATGACCAGCGCACTGCGCCTGTCGAAAGAGGTCATGTCCGACTACGCGGAAAATCTCGAAAAGATGGTACAGGAACGCACTGAAGAGCTGAAAAACGCGCGCGACGCTCTCTGGAGTGAAATGGAACTGGCCCGTAAAATGCAGACAATACTGATCCCCGCAGAACCGTCCATAGCCGGCTACGAAATCACTGGCTACATGCTGCCGGCCGAGATGGTGGGCGGCGATTATTACGATATCATCAATACCGACGGACTTGACTGGATTGTTATCGGCGATGTCTCCGGGCACGGGGTCCCGGCGGGGATCATTATGATGATGGTGCAGACATCGATACACACCGTGCTCGCGGGCAATCCCGGCATCAGGCCTTCCGCGCTTCTCGATCAGATTAATAGCGTCATCACCGATAACATCAGGAAGCTGAACGAGGAAAAATTCATGACCATCACGGTCCTGGCATGCATGGACAACGGCGTTTTTTCAGCATCGGGCATGCATCAGGACATTCTGATCTACCGTGCAGGTAATGACAGCATTGAAACAATCAGGACCTGCGGGATAATTCTGGGGCTCAAGGGAGCGATCGATTATCCTCCGGGAGAGATGGAGATCCGGCTTGAGCCCGGTGACATCATGCTCCTCTATACAGACGGCATCACGGAATCATGGCGCAAGGGAAGCATCCGCAACAGGCGCGATCCAGAGCGCGACATGTTCGGACTGGAGCGGCTTCAGGAGGTCTTTTTCCGGAACCGGTCGCTCCGCCCGGAGGAGATCAGGGACGCCGTTCTGAATGCACTTGATGATTATTCGCTTTCGGACGATGTTTCGATGGTTATCATAAAAAGGAACCGGACGCCGGCATGACGGCCGGCCCATGCCGCCTGTTCAGGTCATTTCAACAGCCGCATGCTCCGCGCCGCGACGTATACCCGCTGCTCCTTTCCGGGGAAATCGACAATAACGCCCTCAATAACGACCCGGCTGTTCTTATCCATGCCGACAGGGTTTCTGTCAGTAAAAACGTCGGCTTCCCCCGACTCCCCGCCACCCGGTGCCTCGACCTTAAGCAGTATGATCCGGCTGTTAGTCCGCTCACGTATCCTGCCGATCGTACCCTGCCAGCGCACCGCATATCCGCGGTATCGGAACTTGGACTCTGCCACCTTTGAGTACGGTACGGGATCAAAATCGCGATCATCAATGTCAGTGACGAACTTTATCAGGAAATCGACCTTTTCCTTTACGACGAAATTAACGTTGCTGTTATACAAACCGTTCAGTATAAAAACCGCTTCGTTGTATTTGCCGGATTTGATCAACCGGCGGGCCCTGTCGAAGTCGGAGGTGACATCGCGCACCGACCGGTAATGGACTGCGACCCTGCCGGCGGGCACGTTTTTCACCAGGTCATATTCCGTGCCGCTCAGCGATACGAGATCAACACTGCCGAAGTCCGGGCGTGTCCCGTGCCGCCTTGCTTGCGCGCCATCGAGGAATACGCCGCGCGCGAGGAACCAGGCGCCCGCCACACCCAGCGCAAGGGCGGCGGATATGATCATCACAGTAAAGAGCGGCCTCCGGCGGATGCTGCCATGCCGCGATGCAACACCCCGCCGGTCCGGGATACCGGCATCCACTTTTTTACGGCCCGCTTTCTTCATGCCCTGCGGGGGACGCGGAACAGAAACGAAATCCTGGAGTCGGGCCGCTTTCTGGAATGTCGAGAAATCATCGGCGTCGCCGACAAGCCCCCTGGCACGATGAAGATGGGGATCGGCGGGATATCTGGCTGCGAGATCAATATACACGCCCAGGGCCTCGTCACGCGAGGCCGCGGATTTCAATTTCAGAAACGCCTCCAGCTGGATGAGCGGGAGGTAGGAACGGTCCTTCTCCTTCATCTTCGTGATACATCGCGCGAGCTTTCCAAACTGATCCGCGTGGAGATACCCGACCGAGAGAAGGAGCAGGACGTAGATATCGCCCGCCCCAGAAGAGAGCGCATTTTCCAGGAGGAGTATGGCCTCCTGAAATTTCTTTCTGCCCAGAGAGCGGTATGCGTCCCTGATCAGACGATAATTTTCCTGGGGGTAATTCACGGAATGATTATAGAAGGACGGCGTCCCGTCCGTCAATCACGATTTCGCCTGAAAAAGCCGGTGATCTGATCAACGATGGAGACATTATCGTCACGGGACTTCCCTATGATGAATCCGATAACGACCAGAAAGGCAACGATTATGGTTTTCAGCGGGCCGATCGTAAAGATCAGTATTCCCGTGACAAAACCGATGAGCGCGCCAACGGTCTTGCCCGGATTTGCCTTCGTCCACTCGGCGATCTGTTCGAAGAAATCCACTGTTACCCCTTTGACCGCTCAAGGTATTCGCCGGTCTCGGTGTTAATCTTGATATAGTCGCCCTCATTGACGAAGAGGGGCACCCGCACCTCAGCCCCGGTCTCAACCGTTACGGGCTTTTTCACGTTGGTAGCCGTATCGCCCCGGGCGCCCGGCTCCGCGTAGGTGACCTTGAGCACGACCGTCTGCGGCGGCTCCACGGTGAGAACCTCGCCCTCGTACATGGCGATCTGGCAGACGTCCTCCTCTTTCAGAAATTGGAGCGGATCGCCGATCGCATCAACCGGGACGTGCTCCTGGTCGAAGGTCTCGGTATCCATGAACACGACCGCGTCCCCTTCGCGGTACAGGAACTGCATGGGCCGCTTCTCGAGTCGCACGTCTTCAACCATGACGCCCGCGTTGTAGGTCCGATCTATCACGTTGCCCTTCCTGACGTTCCTGAGCTTGACGCGGACGATGGCCCCGCCCTTCCCCGGTTTATGATGCTGCTGTTCTATCACGGAGAAGAGGTCTCCGTCAATGATGATTACGTTCCCCCGCCTGAGGTCGTTTACTGAGATCATACCGCACTATCCTATTACGATGATGTCTTTCGATGATTTTGTTAGTACTTCGCACCCTTTCGCCGTGACCGCCACCATGTCCTCGATACGGACGCCTCCGATGCCGGGAAGATATATGCCCGGCTCGATGGTGAGAACCATGTTCTTTTTCAGCTTCAGATCGCCTTTCTTGACTGCCGGGAGTTCGTGGACTTCCATTCCTATCCCGTGCCCCAGGGAATGGCCGAAACGATCTCCATACCCCGCACCTGTTATGATGTTCCGGGCAACAGCATCGAGCTTTCCGGTCGTGATGCCGGGCCGGACAGCCTGAACCGCTGCCTCCTGCGCCTCCTGCACAACACGGTAGACCCGCTCAAGGGCGGGGTCAACACTATTGATGAACATTGTTCTTGTCAAGTCTGAATTGTAACCCTGGTATTCGCAACCCATATCAATCAGAAGCACTTCGCCCCGGCCGACCCTCTTTTCCATCGATGTTGCATAGTGGGGCATGGATGAACCCGCTCCGGAGGCGATAATGGAGTCAAAGGAGCTTTTCCGGCACCCGTGCCTGCGATAAAAGTGCTCGATCTCAACGGCGATGTCCCATTCGCCGTCTCCCGCCCTGATTATTTTTTTCAGATGATCAATGCATGCATCGGTTATCCGCGCGGCCTGCTTGAGTACGCCGATCTCGTCTTCGTCCTTGACCATGCGCACCATGTTAACCTCGTCGCCGCCCGGCGAGAGCCTGACCTTCTTCAGGGTGCGCTGCATGTTTCGATAAACCGACAGGGGTGTTGAATGCTCTTCGATGAAAAGCTCCCTGGCGCCCTGTTTTTTCAGGATATCATTCAGTGAATCCAGAAAATCCGTCTTTTGCAATACGAATTCTGCCGCTTTCGGCAAAATCGAACGCGCATATTCCTCGTACCGTGTGTCGGATATGAAATATGAACGCCCGTCACCAACAAGCAGATAGGCATAAGAACCGGCAAAACCGGTGAGATATCGTATATTCACCAGATCGGTAACCAGATACGGCAGTCTATTCTCTTGTTTCAACGACCTGATGAGCTTTTTTAACCGCATGGCTGCTCCTGTAATGAAAGTATCATTTCACACGCTGTCCGTCAGTTACGCGAATGCGGCCCGGCGCGCTCTCTTCATACTACCATACATGGCAAGCAGCGTCCAGTCAATTTTCACCTGCGCCTGTCCCCGCCACGGTCACTTGAGGAGCTCCCGGTAATCATCCCTGCCCCTTGATCGCGCCCGTTTTATATTCCAGTCCTTGTCATCGACCGGCACATCCTCGATCTCGGAAGCATCCCTCCGCACCATGGCCAGCGCGTCCACCGGGCATGCCGACACGCACAGTCCGCACCCTATGCAGCGGTCATTAACGGCGGCGACAGAGTCGAAGTCGATGGCCCGCACCTGGCAGCGGTCCAGGCAGGCCCCGCAGGCAGTGCAGAGGTCAGGGTCGACAACAGCGCGGTAATTTGATCGAGCCAGCACTTCCGGGTGCCCCAGCTCATTCATGCCTCGCAATATGCCGCAGCAGCATTCGCAGCAGTTGCATATATAGATATGCCCGTTCTGGACATTTGAGGTCATGTGCACCAGGCCTTCTTCTTCCGCCATCTTCAGGATGCCCAGCGCTTCATCCCTGGTTATCGGCCTTCCCCAGAAATAGTCGTCAAAATAATGCTCCAGCGGCGCGAGTGCCATGCATACCTCGGTCGGTTTGGAGCAGGGGTGGCCCATGAGACCTCTCTCTTTTTTGCAAATACATTCCCCCACTGCCCACGACTTTGCCCCCTCAATCAGGGTTGCCGCGCTTTCGTACGGTTCTATCGTCGATCCGGCGGGGATCTCTTTTTCAATGGGAATCACCTTCATCAGGGCCGGCTTGTTGTCAAAGAATTCCGGACCCAGGTCGCGTTTGAAGTAGTCCTCGACCATCTCCGACAGCTCCCGGTCGAGACGGTTGAGCTGCCATTCGTATATGCCAAATACAAAGGGGGCCAGCTTGTAGATCTTAGCGTCTCCTATGGTAACGCCGTAAATCTGCCCCTGGTTTGCCATCTTCTGGAGCACCTCCCTCAGATACCCGGCATCCAGGCCGGTCCGGGACGCGATGGCTTCCGGGGTCTCAAATTTCATCTTGAGCTTCGTTGTGATTTCCGCTTCTTCCGGAGTATAGATCTTCTTTAAAATCCTGATTTCAAGGCCATCGCCTGTGGGAGGGAAGCCATTCGGCATCGAATCGAGTATCCTCGCCAGCTTGCGGTAGATATCATCCGTCATGTGTTGCCTCACTTCTCGTGTGGATTATCATTCTCCAGTCAAACATAACAATGTTATGTTAATTGGCAAGTATTATTTATCATGCCGCACGATCCGGGGAAAGGGCTCAATGGAAATTCACGGACGGCAAAAAAAAATGTTGATTTTTTATTGCCCCGGAAATTCCTGTACCTGTCGTTAACCGTATCCGAGGGCGACAATGAACATCCTGACGAAGACCATCATCCTGCTCACCATATCGAATGTCTTCATGACAATCGCCTGGTATTCCCATTTGAAAAATTTGAACAACGCGGCCTGGTACATTGCCGCCATTGCGAGCTGGGGCATCGCCTTTTTTGAATACATGGTGCAGGTCCCCGCAAACCGTATCGGCTACACGGCGCTGTCCCTGCCCCAGCTCAAGATTCTCCAGGAGGTCATCACGCTTTCCGTGTTCGTCCCCTTCGCCATCCTTTACATGAAGGAGCCGATGCGGCTCAACTACCTCTGGGCCGCCCTCTGCCTTGTCGGGGCGGTCTATTTCATTTTCAGAGCCTGAACTTACTCGCCACTGATCCTGCATGTAAAAAGTTGTTTACAAAAACGCCCCCCGGTCAGAGTCTTTTTAAACATCAAGGGACAGCACAAAACAGAAGGAGCCAATTCATGTCAACATGCACTTATACCGTGGATGAGCACGGCGTCGCGCTGATGAAGATCAACAAGCCGCCCATGAACGCGCTGGGAACGGCGGTTATTGCCGATATCCGGCAGGCCGTTGAAAAGGCGCTCGCCGATGACAGCGTGCGGGTCGTGGTCTTCACCGGCGAGGGGAAGGCTTTCATCGCCGGGGCGGATATAACCGAGTTCACCGACCTTAACACGCAGCAGGCGGGGAGCGACTGGCTCAAGCCCGGCCAGGAAGCGCTGAACCTGATCGCCGGTGCGAACAAGCCTTTCATCGCGGCGATTAACGGCTTCGCGCTGGGAGGCGGATGCGAGGTCGCGCTCGCGTGCCACATCCGTCTGGCTGACGAGAACGCGCAGATGGGCCTCCCCGAAATCAAGCTCGGCATCATCCCGGGCTTCGGCGGCACCCAGCGCGCGCCGCGTCAGTTCGGCACCGGCCGCGCCTACGAGCTCATCCTCTCCGGGAATTTCATCACCGGCCGCCAGGCGGCCGAGTACGGCATCGTCAACCGCTGCGTTCCGAAAGGAGAAGTCGTCAACGAGGCGATCAAGCTCGCAAAAGCAATCGCCCTCCGGGGACGCCCCGCCGTCAAGGCGGCGATGGAGGTCATACAAAAAGGGCTCCTCATGGAATTCAACGCGGCGCTCAAGATGGAGCGGGACGCCTTCGGCGCCCTGTGCGAAACTGAAAACAAGCGCGAGGGAATCGCCGCGTTCCTGGAAAAAAGAGATCCGGTTGCGAAAGACAGGTAGGTATATCACCCTCCCCCGGCCCCTCCCATCAAGGGAGGGGAGGAATATTCATAAGATATACATTAACAATGGAACCGATGATCAGACCGGCAACCCCTGAGGACATCAACGATCTCCTCCTCATAGAAAGCGAGGGGCAGAACCGCTGGAACCGGGGCCAGTTCGCAGAAGAGCTGAAGCTCAATTTCTCCGCGGTCCACATTATCGAGGAACAGGGCGAGGTAGCCGGTTTTGCCGTTATCTGGCATGTGGCGGGGGACATACAGCTCAACAACATCGGTGTGCGAAAAAAATACCGGCGCCGCGGCATGGGCTCCCTGCTGATGAACCACGTCGTTACGACCTCCTTTGATCATGGGTCGCCGGGGAAGATCTTCCTCGAGGTAAGCGCTGAAAACAGATCCGCACTCCTGTTTTATCGGAAACATGGTTTTACTGAGACAGGGCGCAGAAAAAATTACTATAATGGCATAGACGCCATACTTATGGAACGGGGTCCCGGCAGGTGAAAATAAAAGAAGTTCATTTCCTGAAAAGCTGCACCGCTCTCTCGCAGTTCCCCCGATATTCGTGGCCCGAATTCGCATTCTTCGGCCGGTCAAACGTGGGCAAGTCCTCCCTCATAAATATGCTCATGAATAAGAAAGACCTGGTGAAGACCGGTTCGCGCCCGGGCGTAACAAAAATGATTAACTTCTTCCTCCTGAACGAAACGATATCCATCGCTGACATGCCCGGGTTCGGGTACGCCAGGCTCCCCCACAATATCAGGAAGGACTTTCTTCCCCTCATAAAGAATTACATCGAGAAACGCGACAACCTAAGGCTCGCTTTTTTACTGATTGATATCCGGAGGACCCCGGGCAGCTTCGAGATCGATCTTGTCGACCTCCTGGCAAAGCGTCAGATTCCGTCCGCGATCACCCTCACCAAGTGCGACAAGCTTTCGCGCAGCCAGTGCGCGCAGCGCATGCGTCATATAAGCGAGGAGCTGGGAATTTCCCGCGAATCGCTCTTCCCCACTTCATCGAAAACCGGGGCTGGAAGGCGTGAAATACTGGGGCTGATAAGAGAATACGCCGGCGTGCCCGGGCGGACCGCCGACTGACGCCGCTACGCCTTCACGGTCATTGCGGCATACCTGGTGCGGATGTCCTTGTAATCGATCTTGTCATTGTATATTTTATACTGGTTCTTGCCCGAGAGCTTTGCGTCGTAGAGCGCGTCGTCCGCGGCCTTTTGAAGCTTGATATACTCATCCTTGATCATATCGCCGTTAATGCGCTTGATCTGCCTGAAATCCATCGCGAGGAGCGCCACACCAGAGCTGACGGTGACCCGGACATCGGTATTTTCGAAATTATACTTCAGTGAACTGAAATTCTTATAAATCTTGTCCATGTACGTGATGGCTCCCTTGAGGTCCGTGGATGGCAGGATCACGTCGAACTCCTCGCCGCCGAAGCGGATAATGTAATCCGTCGGCCGTGAATTGTTCCGCAGCACGTTCGCCAGATCGACAAGAACTATATCGCCCTTGTCATGGCCGAAGCGGTTGTTCAGCATCGAGAAATTATCGATGTCGAAACGCACGTATGATATGACATACTTTTCATTCGGAATAATATCCAGTATCCGCGAGGCGGATTTTATTATCATGGTGAGATAATCGTCCCGGTACTTGAGGAGATTGGTCTTCCAGTCGATATTGACTTTTTCTTCAAGGATGTTGTTCTTATCGAGGAGCGAATGATATTCGAAATTGAGCTTCCGAAGCGTCTCCATCACCTCATCTTCAACAGCCGCACTCTTGTAGAGATGTGTCATGATATTGATAATGTTGATGTCAAAGCTGCCCAGTTCCCGCTCTTTGTCATCTCTGTTGTTATCGTCGCTCATTACAGCACCTGCAAAAAATAAGTGGATGATTTAATACCGCCCGTTTCCGGCAACCATGGATCGGGGAGCAGCACGCATCATATCGTCAAAATAATGTAAACGACCAATAGCAATACTGTCAAGTTTTTAATTTTGATTTTATTACATCCCGCCTGCTGGTGATGAAAATACCGGGCAGAACGGGAAACCACCCGCAGAGGTTGACGGATGATACACGATCCACTTTATATCTGAGTCATGAGGTACATAATCCGGCTGGCCCGTTCGGCCTTCTTCTCGGACATCTTCTGCAACAGATACGATGACACGCTCATCCTGCCCGCCTCCTCGGCGTCAGCATCGATCTGCCTGAGCACGTCTATGATAAGGGGGTCCTCCCAGTTCAGCATTATATCCACCGCATTTTCAGGCGGCATGCTGACCGTCTTGGCGGCCAGGACCCTGACATTTTTCCTGTATCCTGAATAACGGGTCTTTTCCTGTTCCAGCTTCTTCTTCTCGAGCTCAAGGCCCTTGCGTGACTCCTCGATCTTCTCCTTCAGCGCGTCAATCTCCTTTTCTTTCTCGGCGATCAGCGCCTCACGCTTATCAAGATCCTCGATCCGTTCAGCGAATTTCAGCTTTTCCTTCTCGAACTCCTCACGCTCCATCAGCGAGGGCTCGTCGTCCGTCACATCCGTTACCAGGGCCGGCTCGCCCCTGAACCTGTTTACATATTTCGATATGTCAAGGAGGCCTATGTAATCCATCCAGAAAAGGCCGAAAGCGATAATAAATATAATCAGCAGCACCAGGTAGAGTATTTTTGATCTGTCGGATATATTTCTCATGGATGGCCTCTCACTCGCTGTTTTTCAGGTATGAGTCTATCACTTTTTTTACGTATTCCCTGGTTTCGCTGAACCCGGGCATGCCGCCGCTTTCACTCACCGCGCGCCGGCCGGCGTTGTATGCGGCCAGCGCGCTCGCATAGTCACCGCCGTATTCAGCCAGAAGGTCCTTCAACAGCCCCGTTCCCGCGCTTATGTTTTCATTCGGATCAAAGGGATCGCTCACGCCGAAGTCCTTGATCACCGACGGCATGAGCTGCATCAGGCCCTTCGCGCCCTTCGGGGAAACCGCCCGGGGATTATAATTCGATTCGGTCTCGATAACCGCTTTCACAAGCCCCGACGGGACCTGGTTTACCGAGGCATAGTAATCAGCCAGCTTCCGTATCTCCTCAACAGTCCTACCCTGTATCCCGGGCCTGCCGTGTGCCGCCCGTTCCCCGCCGGCCGGT
>JAFGJX010000119.1 GCA_016928865.1 Spirochaetota bacterium | reverse complement strand
TGTGGATGCTTTTTTCATATTTTTGGCAGGTAATAAATTTTGCCGGAATCGGATTCGTACTTGCAGAGACAGTTACCGGCAGAATGCGAAGAGCATGCAAAATGAAGCTGCGTGAACTGAATATTGCTCATGAAATCAAAACAAGATCATCCATTAAATACAAGATGTATATTATCGTGGCTATAATCATCCAGGCCATGTTTGTTTCCAATGCCTTCTCATATTTGGGTCATGCGGACATGATGCGTGTCATATTGTATCTGCTTGTTTATTTATCTATCATTGCTCTCATGTCATTTATTACCGTTCGGACCTTTTACCGCGCATTAGATGATACCGGCAGGGTCATGGAAAACCTTAAGGAGAGGGGAGAAGCGATAATCTACGCCTCCACGATTGACCGTGAAATCGTTGAGTTGGCCTCAGGCATCAACGCCGCTTCAGACACAATTACCGATTACCGGATAAACCTGGAGAAAAAGGTGGAGGAGCGCACGGTAGAACTGCAGGCCGCGATGGAAGAGCTTGAAGCGACGAATGACAGCCTGACGCTGGTAAACAAAGAGATTGAAGAGTCCAATTGGCGCTACAAAACCGACATTAAAATGGCGGCAAATGTCCAGGCCGCTTTCCTCCCCCAGAAACCTCCACAATCCGATGAATTCGACATCGCACTGATGTACCGGCCCATGTCCGGGGTCTCGGGCGACTTTTACGACTTCTACATGGAAGACGGCAAGCTCCAGGGTGTGGGCATCTTCGACGTGTCGGGCCACGGTATTTCATCCGGACTGCTGACGCTGCTTGCCCGCTCCATTATAGAAAAAAACTTTAAAACCCATACTGATGAGAAACTGGGCGCATTGATGGGGATGATAAACAAATCGCTGATCGAGGAGATCAGCCATACCAGTTCGTATATCACGGGAATTCTTTTGCGATTCAGGGAATCAATGGTCGAATACGCGAACAGCGGTCACCCTCACATGATGTACAAAACAGCCCGGTCCAGGACTGTCGGAAGGGTGACTCCACCCGACGGAGAAGACATCATCGGTCCTTTCCTGGGACTTGAAATTCTCGAAGGGAAGTTCAACTCTCTCAAATTCAAACTAAATAATGAGGACTGTCTGTTGATATACACCGACAGCCTTATCGAAACGCTTGATCCCTCCGGAAAACCGGTTGAGGATTCGCGGATATTGAATTTTTTGAAAGACGCGCCCGAAGGCTCCGCCCAGGAAATACTCGATCATATTATGGAACAGTTTTATAATTTCACCCGGAAAAAGGACAACCTGCGCGATGATATTACCGTGATTGTAATAAAGAAAAAATAGAAACATGAAAGCACACACCGTACATACCGAGATAGAGATAAGCGCGCCTGCCGGCAGGATATGGAAAATCCTTACCGACATCAGGGGGTATCACTCATGGAACCCCATGATAAGGAATGCGCGCGGAAAATTGAAGGTGGGCGCATGGTTGCGGCTGTACTTTCATCCCCGGGGAACGATAGGAGTGATATTCCACCCCTATTTGGTCACTGTTGACGAGCCCCGGGAATTTCGCTGGCGGGGATTGTTGGCAGTACCGAAGGTTTTTGTGGCCGAACACGTTTTTTATGTAACCGCGGTAAACGACAAGCAAACCCTGCTGGTCCAGGACATGGAGTTTTACGGCCTGTTCGCCCCTCTTGCGGTGAAGTTAAAAGGAAGGATGATGCGGGAAGCCTTTGATGGCATGAACCGCGCGCTCAAGCAGCAGGCTGAAACGCGGCAGGCCTGATTTTGATGACGGCCCGGACAAAACTCGGCCTCATCCATCAAAATAACGTCATCCATCGTCCGAGCAAACTTGTGAGATCCCTGGGTAGATGGATGAAGACTAAATGACTATCTGTTATAGATGATCAGAATATGTTTTGATTTTTTAATAACAATGATTTCATTTAATATATCTCTTCATCCGGAATACTTTCATTCTCCGCGAATAATCGCGTCCCGAACATCTTCCTGAACTCTTTCGGGGAAAAACCGGTTTGCTTTTTGAAGAGGCGGTTGAATAGAGGATATAACCGATCACGACCACCAGCGCGACTACCGACGAATACCCGGTAAATAGCGACGTAACCGGCGCAGCGGCAATGGCAACTTCCGCTATCAGAAGAGCGCATATGCTGATTAAAAGCCCTGCTCGGTGGCGTATCTCAAAAAATTCGCTCACAAGCATGAGAAACGTAAAATCGGCCAGGGTATATGCCCCCAGCATTAAATTTTAAGCCTCTGTCCAGTGCTTTTTCTGCTGTAAGGAGGCTCAATGTGAGAGGGGGCAACTTCAAGTAAAGCACATTCAGTCGCATGGGCCACAACGTATGAGGGAGCAAAATCCTATAGAGTCATTGTGCCGCAGGCCGCGAAGACTGTTTGCAGGGGCCAGGGCGATCACCCGGGCCGATAGTTATCGGTACTTCCGCGGGGTTCGGAGGCGGCGGGATAAACGGAAAGGGCTCTCTCGAGGGAACCTTCATATCCAACTGTATACTGACCGGAAGGATTGCCGCGCAATCGATCTGCGGCGGGTCTTTCCGCTGAACAGGAAGACATTCGTAAACAAACAGGAAAAATCCATAATCGAATTGAAGGGGAAAACGGCCATCATTACAGGCGCGTCCACAGGCAATCAGGGACAATTTTTCAGGTCATACAGGCTTACGTAAGCGGCGAAAAAAAATTGACACTGGCCCCTGCCGGCCGATAATTGTACCGGATCCGGAATAGCTTCCGGCAATCACTATTACGCGGAGCGGCAAAGCCTCCGCTTACTATCGGGAGATGAAATATGGTAACAAAGAATGGTCAGAAACTTGCCGACGTGATCAAGAAGGCGATCGAGGATCACGTGGTCACCAACGCGGAATACGAAGAGATCTATAATATCGCGCTTGAGGACGGCCGAATTGACAATATCGAAAAGGCTCTCCTTACCGAATTTAAGAATATGATCGCAGATAAAACGATCAAGCGGGTTCCGTAAACGAATAATCTGTTATGGCCGGCGCACCTGCCGGCCATGTCATTCTTTTTTCGACCCCGGTCCCCGGGGTGTCCCTGCGTTCAATTCCCGCCTTGAAAGCGCCGCGCTGTAAAAAAAGCTTATTCAAATTTACACAGGTGCCTGAAAACTATTACAGCAAAATTACACATAGAAGCAGGGCATCTGCAAATTGCCACAGGAGCGGGATTCGTCTCGTTCCGGCCTGATTGAGCACAGGCCGCCTGTCCGGCGCTCATTGTACCGGAGATAGTATCCCGACAGGCTGCCGGTCCACATAAAACACATCATGCCTCCAGACTTATTCTTGACCGGGAGCGTTTTACCCGATATATTATTCCTGCAAATCGTCGACAGTACAATTTGTCCGGAAAATCAAAAAAAACCGGGAGGCTTGCATGAAGATACCAAAACAGATTGTTCTCGTGCTGATATTATTTACTGTAAACGCCTGCTCATCAACAACCGCAACGAGCGATTCTTTCATGATCGGTCAAGCCGCGAATGATTTTTCGCTGCCCGATCAGGACGGAAAGATCTGGAAGCTCAGCGTTGTTTTAAAAACGCACCGGGGAGCGGTGCTCGCCTTTTATCCCAAAGACGACACAAAGCTTTGAATCCGTGAATTTGTTGAGTTTCAACAAAACATCAAAAAATTTGATTCACGCAAAATAAAAATCCTCGGCCTGTCACGGGATTCGGCAAGGTCACATCGAAATTTCATAGACAAGCACGGCCTGGTCAACATGACGCTGCTGGTTGATAAAAAAGGCGCGATCGCAAAGTTGTACGACGCGGACCACCGGGTGCTCCCCCTCTCCAAAAGGGTGTACGTGATCATTGATAAAAATATGAAAGTCATATACAGAAAAGACATGGGTTTTGCCCTCCTGGAGAACCAGACCGAAACACTGATCAGGGAAATTGATGACAAGATACAGTAAGGCCGCATGCGGCTACCTGTTCATGTCATAGATGATCTTGATCCCCTTGACCGCGAGCAGGTGGTCAACGATATTTTCGTGCGCCAGGTGCCCGGCCACGGCGCCCGCGTAACCGCCGGTGAGGATCACTCTGAAAGAGCGGCCGTATTCCTTCTCGATTCGTGCGATGATCCCGTCAGCGAGGGAGAGCCACCCGTAGAAAAAGCCGGATTTGAGCGCGTTCACCGTGTCCCGCGCGACCAGGCGGTCCGGCTCCTCGAACGCCACCTCGGGAAGCCGCGAGGCGCGCGCCGCGAGCGTGCTGATCGACGTGCCGACCCCGGGAGCGATGATGCCGCCGTCGAACAGGCCTTCCTCCAGGAGCACGCAGAAGGTGACGGCCGTGCCGATGTCCACCACGATCGTCCCGCCGCCGTACTCGCTGAACGCGGCTGCCGCGTTCACAATCCGATCCGCGCCGAGCTGGCGCGGATCGTCATAATTGATCCTGAAATTGAGTTTATTCCGGCAGGTCACCTCAAATGCGTCCACGCCGTAATGGTCGCGGGCCATCCGGTGATACGACTCGTTTATTTCCGGCGCCACGCTGGAAAAAGCAAGGCCGCCCACTGAAAGCCTATCTTCGTGCGCGCCGTGACGCGTTATCCCCCCCATGACCTCACGGTAGAGGTGGCCAGGGTCCTCGTTCTTTGCCGTGGGAAAACGGAACGTGTACTCGGGAACGGCCGCGTCCTCCCGGCAGACGCCGGCGGTGGTGCTGGTGTTGCCAATGTCGAAGCAGAGGATCATGCCTTTATCCGGAAATCGCCGAGCCGCTTGATAAGCCCGTCCCGCTCAATGCGGTTGAGAAGCGGCAGGATGTACTTGCGGGAAAGTCCGGCCGCGTCTTTCGCCTCGGGCACGGTCAGCTTGCCGCGGGTATCGAACAGCTTCATGATCCTGTTCTTGAGGTCTTCATAGATGTCCCGGTGGTACATGATGTTCCCGTCAAGGCTCACGAGAAGGCCGAGCTTCACGAGTTCCCGCGCGTCGCGCTTTTCCTGCTCGTTCTGGATGCGGTCGAGCTCCATCCCCTCCCCTCCCCTTGCGCGGACGGTTTCCAGCAGCCTCGCTTTTGCCTTCGACAGGGAGTCGGGAGCGGGAACGCCCCCTCCTTCAAAAAACTTCCCTTCTTTTTCCGTAACCCGGCCGCTCTTCGCCAGGGCGGCTATGATCAGCCTGCAGATCTCCTGGTCGGCGCCGGTGGCGTCCGCCACCTCTTTCAGGTTCGGCCCGACGTTCTTTTTGATAGTATCAAGGACCGCACGCTCCGCGTCATTCAGACGCTTCGCCGCCATCAGGTAATCGCCGATCGTTCTGAACGTTCCCGTCTTGATCAGGGACGCCACGGCCGCCTCGATGTCTTTCAAGGATTCCGGGTACAGTGAATCGAGGTCGCCTTTCCGGACGGAGCCTCGCGCCACGACAGTGAATGCAATCCGCTCCTCAAGCGTGTATGAGGTAAAAAGCCCCAGTCCCTCAAGGACCCGGCCCTTCTGCGCCCGGTGGTCGTACCCGGGCAGGAGCACCATGCCTCCGCCGATGATGCGGTAGCCGCCCGGGGTGGTGAGCACGAACGGCTCGCCCGCGTAGCAGTGCCAGGGCTCGCTGAACTTTATCCGCACTGGGAACAGGTCTGTCCCGGGCCCGTCGCCGGGGAAAAGAAGAAGCTTCCCGTCCAGGGCGGCAGTGCCGATGAGCACCTCGATCCCCGCATTGTTCCTCATCTCGCGCGTTCTGTCCAGGAGCTGGATCCGCGCGACGATCTCGTCCGATTCCGTGAAAAAGCCCTGCCGGTACAGGATGTGCCCCCTCCTGAGCGCCTCGGTCGGCACGCCGGAGAGGTTCAGCGCGGTCCGCTGCGAGGGGCTCCCTTCAGCGAGCTCACTGTGATGGCTCTCGATCCGCTTCACCCGCGCCTCGATATTTCCCGGCTGGATATGCACCGGGTCGTCGTCATGGAGCAGGCCGTTCCGGAGCGTGCCGGTAACCACGGTGCCGTGTCCCTTGGCGGCGAACACCCGGTCGATGTAGAGGTACGGCTTGTTCGCGTCCCGCGCGCGGGAGAGCTTTTTGAGATTTGCCGCGAGTGCGTCCCTGAGCCTTTCGATCCCGTCGCCGGTGCGCGCCGAAACCCGTACGATATCAGCGTCCGCGTACGGGGTGCCGGCGATCTTCTCCCGCACCTGCTGCTCCACCAGCTCGGCCATATCGGCCTCGACCATGTCTGTCTTATTGATGACCGCGATGATCCGCTCGATGCCGAGAAGCTGGAGCACCCGGAAGTGATCCTCCGTCTGCGGCATCCAGCCGTCGTCAGCGGCGACCACCAGTATTCCCAGGTCCACGCCCCAGGCGCCAGCGACCATGTTCCGGATAAAACGCTCGTGTCCCGGCACGTCGATAAAGCTCACCGTGCCGAACCCGGGCAGCGCCATGGAAGCGAACCCGATGTCTATGGTCATCTGGCGTTCTTTTTCCTCCGGCAGGCGGTCGCAGTCAACGCCGGTGAGCGCGAGTATGAGCGACGTCTTGCCGTGATCGATGTGTCCGGAGGTCCCGACAACGTACATCACTCACCCCCGCAGTGGCGCTCGAGTATCCTGCCGGCTGCCCCGGCCGCGAGGGAAACGTCCCTGTCCAGGATGGTGCGGAAATCGAGAATAAAACGGTCGTCAACAATCGAGCCGACCACGGGAACCTCGGCGGAGATGAAGGCAGTGTAGAGATCGCGGGCCGTCAGGCCGGGCACGTCGACGCTCAGGCCGCGGCTCTTCATGTGGAACCCCGGCATTGCGCCGCCGCCAACCACGCTCTGCGTGTCGACCCGCCTGATGCAGCGCTCCTTTGCAGGATGGCTGACGAGGCGCAGGAATCGCGCAATCCGCGCGCCGATCGCCTTCTCGTCCTGCAGCATGACCTGCCAGAGGGCGATCTCTTCAGCCTCGCCGTTGCTGTGCCGGATGAGTGTCTCCTGAAGAAGAAAGTAGGCGACCTTGTCCACGCGCAGCATGCGCATGAGCGGATTGCGCCTGAGCCGCGCCACCAGGTCCTTCCGTCCCACGATGATGCCGGCCTGGCACCCGCCCAGGAGCTTGTCCCCGCTGAAGCAGACAAGGTCCGGGCCCTGTTCGAGCTCAAACCGCACGGTCGGCTCGAACGACCGCGGGAGCCGCTGGTCAGTGGTGACGTTGCCGCTTCCCAGGTCGCGTACAAAAAGCAGTGAATCGGTCTTCAGGGACGCGAGGTTCGCAAGCGACGGTTTGTCAGTAAAGCCATCCATGGTGAAATTAGACCGGTGGCAGGAAAAAATCATTGCCGTTTCGCCGGTAAGGGCGCGGCGGTAATCCTCGATGGTGGTGATATTGGTGGTGCCGACCTCGACCATGTGCGCGCCGCTCTGGCGCATGATGTCCGGAATCCTGAACCCGCCGCCGATCTGCACCAGCTCGCCCCGGGAGATGACGACCTCCCGCCCGCGCGCGAACTCGTTCAGTATCAGAAACACGCTCGACGCGTTGTTGTTCACGATCAGGGCGTCACCGGCGCCCGTCATTCTGGATATCAGCTCCTCGGCGAACCCCCCGCGGCTGCCGCGCTTCCCTTCGGGAAGGACCAGCTCCAGGTTGCAGTAGCCTGGAAGCGTCTCCGCGAGGCTCTTCAAGAGATCGGCTCCCAGGGGAGACCGGCCCAGGTTGGTGTGGATGATGACCCCAGTGCCGTTTATAACGCGCTGGAGCTTCTTCATTCTTTTAAGCGCGCACCGGGAGACGACCGCCGGAACGACATCTTCAGGGCTCACCGTTTCGCCGTCGTCGATCCTCTTCCTGATCCCGGCAAGCACCTCGCGGATGATGTCCACAATCGCCGGCCTGCCGATGTCCGGCACAAAACGGCGCACGTCCTCGGACTGGAGGACTTTTTCCACCTGCGGGATGTTCCTGAGTATCTGGTTTTTTTCTTCCATATGAGCCCCCGGAGCGGGAAGGTCTGTGCATAAGCCCCCTAAATCCCCCGGCGGGGGACTTTATTAAACAGAAACGGCTATCATGCCCCTTCTGGGGGGATGGGAGGAGTCGTGATAAACATTTCGGACACCCCCGATTACAGCATTGAGTGATGCGGAAGGGGCAGGAATCGAACCTGCCGCCGCGATAAATCGCAGCCTACGGTTTTGAAGACCGCGGGGACCACCGGATCCCATCCTCTTCCATGCATTCCGTTATTTTATAACGGTATTCTTTGAATAAGTACATTTTGTATATGCATTATATGTCAATTATTTAATTAATACTGTTTATAATGATCATTTCAAACAAAACTGACACGACTCATGCGCCTCCGGTTTTTCATATACGCCTGCATCTTATATGCGACATAATGTTCAGATTTTTTTGCAACCGCTCCGCATCCTCTCCTGTCCTTTCCTAACAAATGGACCTGTTGCAAATAGCGGGGTGCATTAATAGCAAGGAGAATATCATGCTCGAATCATTACTCGGAATTATTGTTGTTATCAGCGCCATTTACGGTATAAAAATTCTCCGTTCTCTGTAGCCCCCAGGCGTATATCAGCAGCATACGCATCAGCATAGCTGTCCATATTCAAAAATCAATCTCTCTTAAATTACTGATATTATACATGGAGATTATAATGAAAAGGAAGATACTCTTGGTATACCCGGAAATACCGGCGACCTACTGGAGCTTCAAATACGCCCTCCCCTTTGCCGACTATAAAACGCTCATGCCGCCCCTCGGCCTTATCACCATCGCGGCGCTGCTTCCCGATGACTATGACGTCAGGCTCGTTGACATGAACATACAGAATCTTACACCGGATGACATTACCGGCGCCGACCTGGTTTTCGTCTCTGCCATGATCGTTCAGAGGGACTCATTCCAGGAAGTGGTGCGCATGTGCAACGAGTACGGGACCAGGGTCGTCGCCGGGGGCCCCTACCCCACCTCCAGCTACCGGAGCATCCGGGGCGTGGACCACTTCGTACTCAATGAAGGCGAAATAACGCTCCCGCAATTCATCAAAGACCTTGAACTGGGACGCGCGCGGCGCGTCTACAACGATACAACAAAGCCGGATATCACCAAGACCCCTCCGCCGCGTTTCGACCTTCTGGAGATGGGCGCATACGAGTCGATGGCCCTGCAATCATCGCGCGGATGCCCCTTCAACTGCGAATTCTGCGATATCATCGAGATGTTCGGACGTGTACCGCGATATAAGACGCCGGAGCAGCTTCTCCGCGAGATGGACATGCTTTACGCCATGGGCTACCGCGGTTCGCTCTTTATCGTGGACGATAATTTTATCGGTAACAAGCCGAAGGTACGCGAGCTTCTCGATCATATCATATCGTGGCAAAAATCGAGGGATTATCCGTTTGCACTTTTTACCGAAGCCAGCATCAACCTCGCACAGGACGGGCCGCTCATGGATCGGATGCGTAACGCGGGTTTCGACAACGTGTTTCTCGGCATTGAAACCCCCATAGTCGAAACACTCGCCCTCAACCATAAGCAGCAGAATACAAAGGCGGACATGCTCGAGAGCATACGCATCATTCAGGCGAAGGGCATCGAAGTGATGGGCGGCTTCATCGTCGGGTTTGACAGCGACCCGGAGAATATCTTTGACCTGCAGATCGACTTCATCGAGAAAGCGGCCATTCCCCTGGCCATGATCGGCACCCTGGTCGCTCTCCCCAATACGCAGCTCTACCGCCGCCTCGAGCGCGAGGGACGCATCGTGGGGGAGACCGACGGCAATAACACGCATTCGATGGAGCTGAATTTCATTCCCCGCATGCCCCGCGAGACCCTCATGGAAGGATACAAGCGTATCATCGCGGCCATATATAATCCAAAAAATTATTTTGGCCGGTGCGCCGCGCTTCTGAAACGGATGCCGTACAGTGAAAATTCCCACAGCTCGATTGACGGCAGGCATATCAAGGCCCTCTTCCGCTCCCTGTTGCGGCAGACCTTTTCGAAATACGGGGCGCACTATCTCCGGTTCCTGACGTCGGTGATTCTGCACAATCCGAAACATTTCCCCGGAGCGGTGGCCATGGCCGTGAAAGGGCACCATCTTTTTAAGATAACCGACGACATCCTCAGAGTTGACACGATATCCGCGTACATGCAGTCGTCCATTGAAAATCTCGAGCGGCAGTTTGAAACGAAATTCAACACGGCTGCGCGGATCAGGCCGGCCGCCATCGAAAGGCTGGCCCGACGCGCGATGGGAAATGTACAGCGCATCTACCGCACCCTCAACCCGGAGTTGAAGGAGCACCTGCGCGACGCATACTATGAGTTCAAGCTGAAATGCGAAACCATCGCCTATCTGTGGGCGGAGAAAGCCGTCATTGATGACGACGCGATGTTTAACAGGGGATAATGCACATGCCCGGCGCGTTCGGGCGGTGATGTGTGACGGAAAGGCGGATAAAAAATTGTTTACATTTTTATTGATAGCGGCCAGATAATCATGATATCAAACGCCAAGGAGTAGCCTATGCCGTCAGCCGCAGCGCAAGTAATAGTCACCGTCATACCCATTGTCGGAATCGTCACGGGAGGAGTGCTGTTGTTCTTTTTCCTGTACTGGAGCTACAAGCAGAGGGTGCTGATGATAGAAAAGGGGCAGTACGTGAAATTCGAATTTGACTTCGACACGTTCAGCCTTCTCTCAGGCCTGGTACTCACGTTCGTCGGAGCCTGCCTGGTGGTTTTTTTCATCATCCTCGAAGGCTTTACCTATCCGCTGCTGAGCGGCCTGATTCCCCTCTCGGTGGGCGTCAGTCTTCTTGTGTATTACATGCTCAGGGCAAAAATGAACAAGAGAAGAAATGAACAATGAGAACAAGACCGATGAGCAGATCGTCAGGCAGGTTCTTTTGGGTGGCATCGAGAGCTTCAAGATCATCGTGGAGCGCTACCAGAAAAAGATCTACGGCATCGGCATGCGTTTTTTCAAAAACATGGATGATTCACGCGACTTCACTCAGGAAGTCTTTATCCGGGCATACGAAAATCTGAAGTCGTATGCCGGCCGGGCGCCCTTCCGGTACTGGCTTTCGCGGATCGCGTATAACCATGGCATCAACCGGCTCGGCAGCGGCCGCGCCGAGTCAGAGGTGCCTGAGGAACAGGCGGCGGACACCCTGACGCCGGAGAGAAGCCACCTCAAGGAAGAGGTGCGGGAGATGCTGATGGAAGCGGTCGCAAGGCTTCCAGAGCGGTACCGTATCTGCGTTGATATGTATTTTTTCATGGGGCTCACCTACGGTGAGATCAGCGAAATCACCGGGTATCCCGTGAACACGATAAAATCAAATGTCCTGCGCGCGAAAATGATGCTGCGGGACGAGCTGAAAGGAACAATTGCGGAGGACTATCATGAACTGTGAAAAGATTCAACGGCGGTTTCTCGAGATGGACAACCGGTCGCGTATACCCCTGTCGGTGCAGGCGCATATGCTTTACTGTTCCCGCTGCCGGCATGACATCACCCTGCTCTCGGAGACCTTCGCGTCGCTCAGGTCTGAAGCGCCTTTTATCATGGACCGCAACCTGTGCGAGAAGATCATGCTGGATGTTTTTCTTTCAAAGACAGGGTACGAACACCATGTCACCAGATTCCAGTGGGGCGCTGTCGGCTCGATTATCCTGGTCAGCCTGTTTCTGATTCCCTTCAGCAATTCCTTCGAATGGCTCAGGGCGTACTTCGGCGCCGGCCTGGAACTGCCGGTGAGCATCGTCCTGGGGCTTGCCTTCTCTGTCTTCGCACTGGCAGGCATCTTCTCAAACCTAGACGACCTCAAGAAATTCGTGAACAGCCTGCCGAAGAAGCTGCACTAACGCGGCCGCCGTCCCATTTTTTCATCGTGGCCTGTATAATCATTTGACAAAACCGGAAAGTGCGGACATTATCAGCGCACTGCAACAGCGCAACCATGCGCCGTGGCGGTTATCTTCGGGGCGGACATGGAAAACCTGATACAATCCAAGCTCTTAAAACTGGATGAAATACTGGCATCTTTCGAAAGAGTCGCGGTTGCTTTTTCAGGCGGTGTTGACAGCGCCTTTCTTTTACATTGCGCGCATGAACGGCTGGGGGACAGGGCTGTCGCGGCGACTGCCGAAACCCCGCTTGTCCCGTCAGACGAGATCGAGGCCGCGAGCTCTTTTGCGACAGAAAAGAACATCGAGCACGTGATCATCCCGATCGATCTCTTCCAAAACAGCGCCGTCGTATCAAACCCCTCTGACCGATGCTATCATTGCAAGCTCGATATCTTTCGCGCGATACTCGACTTTGCGGCCTCGCGCGGCATTCCTCATGTCATTGAAGGATCCAACAGCGACGACCGCAACGATTACCGTCCAGGCATGCGCGCCCTTGCCGAACTCGGGGTGCGGAGCCCTCTCATGGAAGCGGGCCTTACCAAAGATGAGATACGGCGCGCCGCGCGCGGCCGTGGGCTTTCCGCTTGGAGCCGGCCCGCCGGGCCCTGTCTGGCCACGCGCGTTCCGCACGGCGTCGCCATCACCCGGAAGATGCTTGATGCGATAGACCGCGCCGAGCGCTACCTGCGCGGCCTCGGGTTCAGCGAAGTGCGGGTGCGCCACCATGGCGACCTGGCGCGCATCGAGGTCCCCCGGCAGGATCGCGCGCGGCTTTGCGACCACTTCGCCGAAATAGCCGCCCGCCTTAAAAGTCACGGGTTCAGGTATATTACACTTGACATCGAAGGCTACCGTAGGGGCAGCATGAACAGAACACCCGATGGGGAGGAGGCGGATGGACAGGGATAAGATACGCGAGCTCCTGGAACAAGTCAGGAGCGGCAAGACCGGCATTGACGACGCCATGGATTCCCTCAGGATGCTGCCCTTCGAAGACCTGGGCTTTGCCCGGACGGACAATCACCGGGCGCTCAGGACCGGATATCCGGAAGTGGTGTATTGCATGGGCAAGACCACGGAACAGATATGCGCGATCATGGACCGCCTTGCATCCGGCCATAAAACCATTATCGCCAGCCGCGCTACGGATGAAATCTTCAATGCGGTGAAGAAGGTCAGAAACGACGCGGTGTATAAAAAGGACGCGCGTCTCATCATTATCGGCGAGCCGATCGCCCCGGCAACGGACAAGAAGATCCTGGTAATCACTGCGGGGACATCCGATATTCCGGTTGCCGAGGAAGCGGCGGTCACTGCCGAGGCAATGGCGAACCCGGTGGAGCGGCTCTTCGACGTCGGCGTGGCCGGCATCCACCGTCTTTTTGAAAACGCCGCGAGTCTGCATGGCGCGAACGTGCTCGTGGTCGCCGCCGGCATGGACGGCGCGCTCCCCAGCGTTATCGGCGGGCTCGTGGACAAGCCCGTTATCGCCATCCCTACCAGCATCGGTTATGGCGCGAGCTTCGGCGGACTCTCCGCGCTCCTGACCATGCTAAACTGCTGCTCGCCGGGAGTCGCCGTGGTCAATATCGACAACGGCTTCGGCGCCGGATACATCGCCGGCATGATCAACCGGAGCGGAGGCTGACATGAAAGCCGCGTATTTTGACTGCTACTCCGGCGTGAGCGGCGACATGATACTGGGCGCGCTCATAGACGCCGGCCTCGATCCCGAAGCCCTCAAAAATACGCTGGCCGCCCTCCCGCTCTCAGGCTACGAAATTTCCACGGGCAGAATCGTGAAAAATGGAATAGCCGCAACCAGGGTTACCGTTGCCGTTTCCGACCGCCAGCAGGAACGCGGCCTGAACGACATCCTCGGCATCATTGATGCTGCATCACTTTCCGATCGCGTCAAACAATCGGCATCCGAAATCTTCCGCGCCATCGCCAGAATAGAAGCAGAAATACACAATGTCGATATTGACCGGATCCACTTCCACGAGGTGGGGGCGGTTGATTCAATCATAGATATTGTGGGCGCCTGCGCCGGCCTGGATCTTCTCGGCATAGAGTCGGTCTATTGCTCCAGCATCAATGTCGGCGAGGGTACGGTGAGCACGGCGCATGGCATTCTCCCGGTGCCCGCGCCCGCGACCGCGGCGCTCCTCAGGGGCGTCCCCGTCTACTCGAGCGGCATACAGGCCGAACTTGCCACTCCTACCGGCGCGGCAATCATGACCCATTTTGCGCGCCGTTTCGGCCCCCTCCCCGTGATGAAGATATCGAGTGTGGGCTACGGTGCGGGGATGAAAGACCTCACCATCCCGAACCTCCTGCGGGTTTACATCGGAGAGGAAGAAAAACGACCGGGAAATGACGCCGTCGTATCGATTGAAACGAATATTGACGACATGAACCCTGAATTCTACGGGCATGTGATCGAGCGCCTGATTGCCGCCGGGGCCCTTGACGCCTTCATCACCCCGATCATCATGAAGAAGGGCAGGACCGGTACGCACCTCACAGTGCTCGCGAGTGAAGAAGCAGCCATTGGGGTCAGAAACGTCATTTTTGCAGAGACCACCACCGCGGGGATCCGTTACCACACAATGAAGCGCGCAGTCCTTAATCGGGAGACGCGGCGCGTCACGACCCGCTATGGAGAAGTCGCGGTAAAATTCCTGACAGACGGGGAGCGCGTGATCACCGTGTCGCCCGAATACGAAGATTGCAGGCGTATCGCGGTCGAACGAGATGTTCCCATCAGAATGGTGTATGAGGAGGCGAAAAAAACGGCCTTCACCCCTGCAGAGAAATGAAACTTATGCTCTCAAAAGGATACACACATATTTATACCGGCAACGGAAAAGGAAAAACGAGCGCGGCGCTCGGTCTGGCCTTCCGCGCCGCCGGGTCCGGCCTCCGCACCATGATGATACAATTCATGAAGGGCCTGCCGACCGGCGAAACCGAAACAGCGGCAACAACCGGCGGACTCATCACCATCGAGCGTTATGGTAGTACGCGGCTGTGCCGGCCCGACGACGGTTCAATGGAGGAACACCGCCGCTACGCCGATCAGGGATACGAGCGGGCGCGCACGATCATCGCGGAAGGTAAATACGACATCGTTGTCCTGGACGAAATTATAACCGCGGTGAGATTCGGCCTTCTTTCGGACGAGGCGGTATTCGCCCTCGTCCATGCCAGGCCGAAAACTATGGAGCTCATTCTCACCGGCCGGAGCGCATCGGAGGAATTGATCCGGATCGCAGACCTTGTAACGGAAATGAAAGAGATCAAGCACTACTACAACGCGGGGGTCCCGCCCCGGAAGGGGATTGAAGATTGAGCGCACCCGGCCGTCTTCTCCTGACGCCGGCACTCCTGGCCACGTGTCTGCTTTTCGCGCGGGGTACGGCCGGCGCAGTGGAACCGCCCCTGGCAGCCATAGCCGTATTGAAGGCAAACAGCCCCCGTTCCCTCGCGCTCGTAACGGCCTTTGAAGCCAGCATGGTTCGGATCATGCAAAACAGCGGCGTGCTGCGGCCCCTGAACCCCGAGCTACTTCGCGCCGAGCTGATAAAATTCGGCTGCACCGGCGACCAGTGCATAATCGGTTTCGCCCGGGACGCGGGGGTAAGCCTCTTTATCCGAGCCGAGTTCGACGATTCGAACGATTTCATCATACTCAATCTGCGCGCCTACGGAGTGGACCTCCCCTACCAGGGCCGCATCGTATATCATTATACCGTCCGTATTCCGATGGTGGGAAAATACGGCCCCTCGGAATTTACCAGCATCACGGAGGAGCACGCGGGAATGTTTCTCGCAAAGCTCCTCGCGAGGTTCCAGGTGCCGCTGTACGCCGAAGCGGACAATGAGGCGTGCCTGCGGCTGACCCGGGAGATCAGCGGATCATACCCCCTGTATCGCCCAGACCCAGTTCCTGCCAGGGGCGAGCTCCGCGGATTCAGCCGCATAGGTACGGCGCGCATCGTAAAGGGCCGGTTCGTCTCCCCCGTCGAAACCGTCCGCGCCGGCGACTTTGTCCTTGCCGGCTTCCGCACAAACGCGGCAGCGCTGGATGACTACTCCTACGGACGAAAACGCGAGACGGTGTTGAAGAAACCGGCGCCGCTCGACACGCTCTACATGCTCCTTCTTTCTGGCCCGGCAAGCGCAACCATGCCGATCATCGCCCCCCTTCTCGGCTACTACCGGCCGAACGACTGGCAGGGGCTTGCGCTCTGGATGTTCAACGTTGCCCCCTACCTGTACCTCGAAATCAACGGGCTTTCGAACTACTGGGCCAATTACTACAAGAAGAAGCGGACCCGGCCCAGGGACGTGCGGGCGCAGTATTATTTCGGCCTGTACACGCTCTGCGCCGGGGGCGTCTCGCTTTTCGCGGACGCGTTTTCCTACTCGTTCCTCATGCAGGCATCCAATTTCCAGGGCGTCCAGCCCTTCATGGGCAATCCGGTCACCGCCGCATATCTGGCGCTCGTGGCGGGCGGCGCGGGCCATTTCTACCGTGGACGCCGCTTCTGGGGCTATCTCTACTATCACACCGACAACCTTCTCCTCTATTTCACCATCAGGGAATTCTGCCCGGATAAAAAATACGATCCCCTGACCAGGTCGTTTCACACGGTGAAGGTCAACAGGGTCCGCGCCTTTTCGCTCCTTTCGGCCGCGCTCTGTGTAAAACTCGCGGAGGTGGTGCACGCCATTCTCATCAGGGACAATATAATGAACGGTGATATAATCGAGGAGGGATACCTGCTCGAGCCGGTGATCTACTCCGTGGAAAACGCCGGCATGCAGTACGGGCTGCAATATTCGTATCGATGGTGATGTCAGTGAGACGAGCACGGGTGACATACGAGCAGCCGGTGCAACGCCGCATCGGCAAGATAGCAGGAGTGATCATGCTGATCACGCTCCTCCTTCCCTCGGTCCGGGCCGGCGCAGCCACGGAAACAGAGGTCGATTCCATCGCGGTCTTCTCCTTTGGTCACACAAGCATCCAGTACAACGCACTTTCGCTGAAAATGCGCCGTGATGTCATGGACACCTTCAGCAGGCTCGGCAGGTTCATGCCGGTTTCCGAGGAGCGGGTCCAGAAGGCGCTGGAGGACATTCCAGAAAGCGCCGGCGAAGACGCCCTGCGGAGCACCGCTGAAAAGCTCGGGGCTGACCTCTACGCCGTTGTCTCGGTTCTCCCGGTAGGCAACTACACGGTCGGCACCATTGTCATCAATCCGGTGTCTGACCGGTTCAAGAACATGAAGCGCGCCATCTCGGTCAGGAGCATGGTTCTGATGAACGTGCCGCTTAAAATCATGCGCGAGATCGCCCTGCTCCACGGGGACCTGCCCATCCAGGCGGCCGTCATTGATAAGAAGGACGATCTGTTTCTGCTCGGCGCGGGACAGTGGCAGGGTCTTTCGCCCGGCAGATACCGCACGGACCGCGGGGATCCGGTGATTATCCATACGTGCGGCAGGTTTCAGTCGCTCGCCTCGCTCCCCATCACAGCTGCCCCCGGGGGCCGCATCGTCATACGATCGTATCCATCCGTAAAGGGAATCGTGCGTGAGATACGCGAAAGGATCGACTACAATACAAACTACAAGTACGGGATATCGAGCAGCGGCGCGCAGGGCACCGACCACGAGAAGAAATTCGCCCAGGGGATCTGTCTGATAAATCCGGGGGCCAATGCCTGCATCCCCGGCTATGGCTCGTTCCTGTCCACATCGTATCTGGGCTTCAGGCAAACCACGCCGAGCATCCCGGGAATCGTATTCTCTTCGCTGCTCATCGTTACTCACTTTCTCCTTCCCGAGTACATGACCGGCTTCAAGATTAATTTCTTTCCGGGCGTTATGGACAGGGACAAGACCAGAGACATGAACAACCTGCAGATATTCCTCTGGTCAACGCTCCCGGTCACCGCCTCCGTGGCGTACCTTGACCAGCTCGCGCACCAGTTCACCGCGAACAATGTGCTGCCGCCCTTCTTCATGAACCGGAACGAGGCGGCGCTTGTGCTCTCCACCCTGATCCCCGGAGGCGGGCTGTTCTACAAGGGTCACCGGCTTCCCGGATGGAGTTTTTACCTCTCGGAGATGTTTCTGGCCGGATTCTGCGTGTACACCAAAGACGATCATAAAAAAGTTATGTGGGGCGGCATAACCCTCGGCGCGGTGAAATTCATCGAGCTCGTGACCGCCTATTTCTGCAAGCCCTCATTTTTCTTTTTCAATCTCGAGCAGGAGGGGGCGATCAGCCAGGCTTCACTTTCATTGAATATCGAACCTTCCGTATCCGGCGAGCCGTTGTACCGGGTGGGGATGTCGCTTCGGTATTGAAACCGCTCTGGATTATCGTCCCTCCCCTGTCTCCGCGGTTCAACCGGCAGTCAGTTTCAGCATGATAGAAGGGAAGAACACGCAACGGGATGCACTACAGAGGCTTCCGCGACGGTTGCTCCTCTCTCTTTCCGATTTGAGCATCTTGCTGGCCGAGGTCAATCAGTCCATAGGCGGGAGTAATATCGATATCAGTATTCAGCTTTCCTGACAGGACGCGGACCAGATTGAGAAGGGCGGAGGCGCCGGGGCCGGTCAGGATGTATGGCTGATATTTTATCACGCTGTTCTTCCCGGCAACCGGAATGATTTTTATCCTCTCAAGGGCGCTGTTCGCATAATACATCACAACCGCCATATTGTCGCGTTCAATCGCATTGGTAAACCCGTTCACAAAATTGCCCAGCGAGTACACGACCGGCTTGCTGCAATAGATCTCAATGCCCTGGGGCCAGTGCGGGTGGTGGCCGATGATCGCATCGGCCCCGGCATCGATTATCTCGCGGGCCATCTTTTTCTGATAATACTGAGGTTCGTGCGTATGCTCTATACCCCAGTGAAGCGAAAGTATCACGATGGTTTTAGGATTTTTCCAGATCGCGATATCATCTTTAATCTTGTCAAGATCAAGCGGGGCGATGCCCGGCTTTTCATCGGAAGCGTAAAAATCTGACGGCGGACGATCGCAGTAGGAGAGTATACATATCGAAATGTTGTCGTGCTTAATCAGAATAGGCCGTCTTGCGTCAGATATATTTTTTCCCCCGCCGGCGTGACTGATGTTATTGTTGTCCAGATAGACAATAGTGTCTTCCATTCCCACGCGCCCGTAATCCATCAGGTGGTTGTTTGACAGAAAAACGGCATCGAGTTTAAGGTCTTTCAGGGCGCGTGCGCTTGAGGGGTGAAGACGGAAGGTGTAAGCCTTATCTGTATACGGGACTCCCCTTGCGGTAATCGGTGTTTCCAGGTTCCCGACAACATAATCGTACTTGAGCAGGTCTTCCTTGATCCTCTTAAAGGGATAGTCGGTTCCGTACGCATTGATATGCTCTTCCGCTTCGTTCGCCAGCAGGATATCGCCGATGAACAGGATTGAAAACCGCTGCAGCACATCCTCGGAAGACCGGGAGACGAAGAAGAACATCATTGCAATGAGAGCCGGCAGCAGATACAGTATTTTTAAAGTCCCTTTCTTCATGGATATAGTTTACACTGGAAACAGGCGCCGTGTCAATACAAATGTTTTACAGAATGCGCCTGTTTCATTTAAAAAATCATCGAGAAAAATTCCCGTCATCCATTTCCTGCGCGGGACGCGTCACCTCGCGTTTAAAACTATCCACTGATAGTACTTGCGCACATCCTGCATCGACATGCCGTAGCCGAGATAATTACCGTCAATCCATATCTCAAAGTGAAGATGAATGCCGTACAGCTTTCCTTCAGCCTCGCCGGCCAGTCCCGAGTTGCCCGCCGTCCCGATTTTTTTCCCCCTGGATACGCGACGCCCCGGTTTAATTTCCGGATCAATGCTCGAAAGATGGTTGTAGGTGGTGACGACGCCGTTGCGGTGGTCTATCCATACCTCACGACCGCCGAAGGCGTTGCGCATGTAGGTGGCTGGATGGGTCTGATAATAGGCCGAGCGGCGCCTCCATTCTTTTATGTCTATCGATTCGTAGTCATGATCGGCGCGAATGACGACCCCCTTGTCCGCCGCGAATACAGGCGTTGTTTCCGTGAGCTGCACCGGGTCATATGAATCTTCCGTGTGATAGTTGTAAAAATCAATGCCGGAATGGCGGCCTCCCCGGTACGCCCTTGGCGCGTTTGGATATGAATAATCAGACGCGGGAAGATAGCCGTTTTGAATCGGCAGGCAGATGCCCTTGAGGCGATCATCGAAGAACGCCAGCTTTGAAGCTCCCATGTATATCTCAATTTCCGCTATCGATGCAAAACCGCGGATCATGGCATCTGCGGGAATGAATATACGGAACGTACTTGCGTCCATCCCGGCCAGATCTATTTCCATCCTCCCCTTGCTTGTATAGCCGAAGGCACCCGGCCTTCTCGTCTGGACGGTTGCGTAATCGAACCACGAGCTGTTCAGGAACTGGAGCTTGAAATAGCTGATTGTTGGATAATTGTCCTTTTTCCCGGGACAGACGACGATCGACGTAATAAGTCGCTTTGACCCGAAATCGACGGTAATCCATTGCGGGCCGGCAGAGCCATCGGAAATCCAGCAGGTCTCCCGATTGGCATCCATGACCTTGACAACGCCGTGATTGATGCTGTTTCGCGAGCTGGCGCGAATACTTATCTTTCTCGCGGTATTGTGCCCGGTTATGATGTAATCCGAATCACCGGCAGCGCCCGCCGGAAACAGAAGCAGGGAAACAACAAGCAAGAAACTTATGGAATGGATTGTTTTCATCATCATGCAGAAAAAAATATTTTTCATAAATAAAATGCCGGCATGGCCGGCATTTTATTCTTTTATTCATGGCATATCACGGTTTCCCGGAGTTTTAACTCCTGCCGTGTGCTGCCCTGTATACATCCTGTCATTTAGGTACTATAACGAACGTTACCCTTCTCTGCTGGGCAGCTGTGGAGGCATATCCTGCCAGCGGTTCAGACGAACCGACGCCGCGGTAGGTTATCTTGCTGGTTTTAAGGCCCTCTGCGGCAAGTGCGTTAAAAACCGCTTTCGCCCTGTCCCGGGAAATCTTGAGATTGCCGGGCTTGTTGCCTTCAGGCTCTTCCGGGCCCCGTGAATCCGCATGCCCACGGCATTCCATCACGTACCCCTCGGGGAGCTTGTTGAGTATTTCGCTGACGATGGGAGTCGCGACTTTCGCCCATTTGCTCCAATTCAAAGGCTCAACCGTTGAGCTCTTGTACGCGAACCCGCCTATGGGGTATTTGGCAAGCTGCTTATTAGAAGCTGCTACAACGGCTCCGGCGGCATCACCGACATCAGTCGTTTTCACCTGGTCCCCGCAAGCAATGATAGAAACAGCAGTTACAATAACGCCAATGAGCAAAATTGCTTTTTTCATTTTTCTCCTCCTAATGAAATGTCCTGTTACAATGCTAAAAAACAAATGTTCTGTCAAATAAAAAAAATTCATACTACTTCTATTTTATTATATTTGTTACAAAACGAGCGTCTCACACCCTTCAGAAAAACCCGGCGGAGCTTTTCAAGGGCTTCACGTCTGAGGCCCCCTTGTATAATTTTCTATTGCAACACATATGTAGTGTTAAATATGACCCTTTTTTAATGATAAATTCTTTTCAATGCCATTAAACATCACCAAGCAGAGCGCCGCCTGCAGGTTTGGCAAGGCCAGCGCGGTGTGCCTGACCACCGGTCCCTTGCCGGGCATGTATAAGCTGGTGCCGTCATTGCGACAATGAAAATCGCTGGTCAGGCCCGGCGCAGGAGAAATCCGCACCATCCGTCCCGCACCGCGCGGTCATCCTGGTCCAGCCCCGCCCTCCTGAAATAATCCTGCATGCTCTCAATTCTTCCGGAGCTCACGCCGCTCGCGATGATCACACCCCCGGGTGCGGCAAGCCGCATCAGGGCATCAAGGTTTGCGATGATGACATCGGAGACGAGGTTGGCCATGACAATGTCATAGGTCCGTCCCGGGTTAAACGCAGCAATGTCAGATTCGCAGACCCTGATATAACCGCAGTCATTGCGCAGGCAGTTATTTTTCGCGCACTGAACAGCGTGATGGTAGATGTCAAAGGCGTCAATATCATGGATTCCGAGCTTCGCAGCGACTATGGCCAGGACCCCGGTGCCGGTGCCGGCGTCCAGGAGCGAGATTCCTGGACGCTCCGGCCGCGGCACATCGGCGAGATATTCCACGAGATATTTCACGCAGAGCCATGTGGTCGCGTGGCGCCCATCGCCGAAGCTATAGCCCGGATCGATGGTCACGGTGAGTGGACAGGCGTCATCGTCATCGGGGCGAAACGCCGTTTTCTCGACAATCTCCAGAGGCCCCTGGTCCTCCGGGTCATCCGTGAAAAAGGGCGCCGCCGGAAAAACTGAAGCCAGATCCTCCATGGAGAAGAGCTGCCGCATGTAATCCAGGGAAGGAGAATCGTAGCTGATTCTATCATCCCCTTCGTCGCTATTTATAATATGTATGGTGATCTGGTCGAGCATGGGGGATATATCTTACAATCCGCAGACCTGTGCCTTATTCAGCACATCAGTCGTTTTCCGACAGGTATTTCAGGACAAGAGAGCAGAGCGCCGTGTCCTTCGGATATCTTTCATAGCGGGCGTGCAGTTCGTCAAGCAATTCATTTGCCTCGTCGTCGAGATCCAGTATGTATGTTACCGTATCGCTCTCGTTGATCATTTCAGGCGGGCACACGCCCGGGTCCCCGAGATTAATGTACGCCCTGCATGTCAGAGGCCTGATCGGGTAAATCGCACAGCGGTCTGATTGATCGAGGAAGGGACACCGGTTCCTGAGCTGGTAATAGCTGTTTAAAAGGATTTCATCCGGATCCAACTCCTCCGGGGCTGATTTATATTCATCCAGCGACAGCTTTTCACGCACAATGTCTTTCAGGCGCTCAAACCGGTATACGGTCTCTTCGCACGATTCTTCGATCCGAGCACTCTCCTCCTCCGGCAGTGTCTTTACATACGACGCTATCAGCGCCGCCTCGAAGGAATACACGTCCTCCGCGTAATGGCAGCAGCAGATCCAGCATCCCTCCCCGCACGCGAGCCTGTCCCCGGAAGCGGAAACAGCTTCACGCTGGTAGTCGTCATACAGCGTCATCGCGTTTATGTATGATCGCCGGAACCCAGCATCATCGCAATCCGGGTAATTCGCATCCAGAATTTCCCGCAGTATCCTGGTAATGTCAGCATGGATTTTTTCAGCTGCAGGCGGGATCCGAAGCAGCGGTTTTACGGTCGTTTCATTTTCTTCTTTCATTTTTCATTATTATCTTAATTTCTCTTCAAAAGGGAATTTACGAAGATATAATAATTTTAACATCGATGTCAAGCTGGTTGATCATAAGATTTTCTTATTCAATAAATCAGTCAACTCGAATAATTTTTTCAAGGAACTCATTGCAGTCACCGCTTCGGTTGACGCATGATAGACATATTGGGACTGTCTCCTTTTTTACAACTTAATATACATTACTTATTGCTTACATCGCCGGACCAGAAGGGCCATCGTGTTATGTCCCCATTATTATTTTTTCTTACCGATAACTATCGGGTTGATGTTGCTCTGACCCTGCTGGTGTACCGATAACTATCCGAGAAAAAAATTAATACTTTTCTTGACAAATTATACGATAATCGTTATTTTATACTTAATTCGTAAGTTTATACGATAATAGTATATTATACATATTTAATAACAAATGGCCAGCGAATCATTTCAGGATAATAAAAAATACCAGGACCTGCTTGCAACGGGAAAGGAGCTGTTCTTCAAACACGGCATCAAGCGGATCACGATCGAGGAGATCTGCGAAAAGGCCGGCGTGAGCAAGATGACCTTTTACAAGTTTTTCCGCAACAAGGAAGACCTGGGCATCAGGATACTGTCGCAGATCAATGACAGGATCCTTGCAGAGCAGGACGAAATAATGACACAGAACATCCCTTTTATTGACAAAACCAGAGGGATTATTAATCACCTGATTAAGACGCACGAGGAACTGGCTGATATTTTTCTCGATGAAATGTGGGGCTCTAACGAAGACTTCCTCATATTTTTTAATTCATTGAAAAAGGGATCGTACCAGATGGTCAGCAACTTCATAGCACAGGGCCAGAAAGAGGGCGTGATTCGCAAATCACTCAAGCCCGAGATGATACTCTACCTTTTTGATGTTTTTCAGGGGATGCTGAACAGCGAGCGAATGAAGGAGATCGCCCCCGACCCTCATGAGCGCCTCGATTCGATCCTCAATTTTATTTTTTACGGCATTATCGACTCGTCGGTCAAAAAGGTGAACGCATAACGGATCGACCAGCCAAATTACAGGTGGTCCGGATCTTACTCAGAATGGAGGAGAACATCATGAAAAAAATATTCCCTGCTATCATTGCAACGCTGCTCGCGGTGCCGGCGCTGTACCTGTCCGCGTTCGCCCTCACCGCCATGGAGATCATCGATAAATCCGACAGGGCGGTCCGCGGCGATACCCAGATCGCACTGATGGAGATGACCATCAAGACGCGCCGGTGGACGCGCACCATGAAGATGAAAAGCTGGGATAACCGCGTGGCAAAAAAATCATTCGCTGAGATACTGGCCCCGAAAAAAGACGCGGGCAACCGCTTTCTCATGATCCAGTCTGATAAGCTGATGTGGCACTACAATCCCGACATCGGCAAGGAAATGAAAATACATCCCTCCATGATGCTCCAGTCCTGGATGGGTTCCGACTTCACCAACGACGACATCGTCAAGGAATCGAGCATCGTCGAAGACTATATCCATGCGCTTGACGGCACCAGGACCGTCAATGGCGAAGAGTGCTACCGGATCATCATGACGCCGAAGCCCGACGCGGCGGTTGTATGGGGCAAGCTTATCTATTACGCCCGCGTCAAGGACTGCCTCCCGGTGAAGCAGGAGTTCTACGACCAGCATGGAAAGCTGAAGAAGATGCTCACCTGCAGCGATTTCAAGCTGATGCACGACCGGGTCATTCCGACTGTCATGAAGATGGTCACCTTCAAGAAGCGGAGACAGCATGAAGAGAAGTCCGACGAGTATACGATGCTGGTTATCAAGGACGTCAAGTTCAACGCGCGGATAGACAACAGCATTTTCTCGCTGCAGAATCTCAAAAGGAGATAGGGCCCATGAAGCTCTTCAAGGAATCATCCATCGAGGTCATGCTCGCATGGCGTAACGTGTGGAAGAACAAGCGCCGTACCATCCTGACGCTTCTCACCATCATGGTCGGTTGCTCGATGATCATCTTCTTCCGCGCCACGCAGGACGGGAGCTATGAAAAAATGATCGAGGATTCCATCGCCGCTAATACGGGGCACATTCAGATCCATGAAAAGGGCTTCTGGGACAACCAGAGCATAGATTACGCTTTCATCCCTGGCGAGCCGCTCCAGTCCTATCTGGACAAAAACAGCGGAATCGCCGCCACATCCCGGAGGGTACACGCCGCCGGACTCGTCTCTTTCAAAAACAACACCTTCGGCACGCTCATTCAGGCCGTGGAGCCGGAGCGCGAAAAAAAGGTGAGCACCCTTCATACGACGATCAAGCCCGGCGGCAGATACCTCACGCCCGATGATGGCATGAGGATAATCATCGGCGCCACCCTGGCCAAGAACCTGGACGCAAAGGTCGGCGACAGCATCGCAATGATCTCCCAGGGGTTCGACGGCTCGATCGCGGCGGGAAATTTCGAGATTGTCGGCATATTCAGGACCCTGAACCCCCGGTACGACCAGGCCTTGATCATCATGCCGATGGCGCAGGCGGTGGAGACCTTTACCATGATGGGGTACCTTACCTCCATCGTTGTCAGAGTGAAAAATACGTCCGATATGGAGAAAACGAGGGATGAGATCAGGGCGCTCCCCGAATCGGAGCGGCTTGAGGTCATGGGCTGGGACGAGCTCACGCCGGAGCTCATCCAGGCCATCGTCATGGACAAGCTGTTCGGATACATATTCTACTTCATACTCCTCCTCATAACCGCGTTCGGCGTGCTCAACACCGTGCAGATGTCGGTGTTCGAGCGGACCCGGGAGCTGGGCATCATGATGGCGATCGGGACCAGGCCGCGGCAGATCGTGACCATGGTCCTTTTCGAATCGATGTTTATCTCACTGATGGGAGTCCTGCTGGGTGCCGCGGTGGGCTCCGGGTTAGGCTATTATTTCTACATCCACCCCTTTGACTTCTCCGGCTACCAGAAGGAGCTGGAGCAGTTCGCGATGGTCACGACGGTCTTTCCGGCGAAGCTGACCGTGTCAAATGTCGTCTTCACGTCGTTGCTGACGTTCCTCTTCGGCGTGCTATTTTCCATAGCGCCCGCGCGGCGGGCCGCAAAACTCAATCCGCTCAAGGCGATACGGCAGCTGTAACAGGAGGATATGCGATGAAGACGTTTATCATGCTGGGATGGAGAAACCTGTGGCGGCAAAAGCGCCGGTCGCTCGTTGTTATCTTTTCCATCACCCTGGGGGTGTTGATGATGATGTTCGCCCTGGGCCTGATGAACGGGATCATAACCCAGATGCTCGACAACAGCATCAGCACAAAGCTCGGCCACCTTGTCGTGCATAAGAAAGGTTTCTTCGAGAACATGAAGCTGGAGACGAACTTTTATCCGGACCAGCGCATTCTGCGGGCGATGAAGAGCGATCCGGATATCGTGGCCTCCGCTCCGCGCGTCAAGGCATTTGCCATGATACGCACCGGCGAATCCTCGCGCGGACTGATTGTACTCGGCGTTTACCCGGAGCTGGAGAAAAAAGTTTCGAAGATGAACGAATACACCCTCGCCGATGAAGGGGGCTCGTTCCTCGATGATCCCGATGCAAACGAGATCATGATATCAAAGTCGCTTGCGGAAAAGCTTGACGTCCTGGTGGGAGACAAGATTGTGCTCATCCTGCAGGACAGCAAAAGCGAAATGGCCGGCGTTGGGCTCACGGTGCGGGGGCTCTTCCAGACCCCTGTCGCGGACTATGACAACTCGGTCGCGTATATGGGAATCAAACGCCTCCAGAATATCACCGGCCTGGGCAACAACATATCCGAGATCATGGTCGTTGCCACGGGAAAGGAGGCGGTCGATTCGATCAAGCCGCGCCTGACGGCCGCCATTGGCGACGCTTCACTTGAAGTCATGACCTGGAAGGACATGGCGCCAAATCTCGTAAGCGCAGTCAGGATGATAGACTCGATGCTGTATATCTACTACGCGATTTTTTTCATAACCGTCGTCTTCTCCATCGCGAACACCCTGATCATGTCGATCATGGAACGATTTCATGAAATCGGCGTCATGAAATCGATCGGGACACGCCCCTCGCAGATCTTTTTCATCATCATGTTCGAGGCCGTCAATCTCGGTCTCGTGGGGCTGACCGCCGGCATTGTGTGCGGTGTAATACTGCTACAGGTGCTTCAGTTTACCGGGCTTGACTTTTCTCTCTTCATGGATGCAATGCGGCAGTGGGGGGCAGGGAGCATAATCTATCCCTTCCTGTACCCGAAGGACTATATAATAACCATACTGGTCGTGGAGCTCACGACCTGCATCGCGGCGATATACCCCGCGGTAAAGGCGGCGCGTATCAAGCCGCTTGATGCGCTTCACTATGTCTAGCGGTTTGCTTAAAAACAGCCAACCGCCTGCGATACATAGATGTATCGCCATTTCTCGAGGGAGGAGATGACATGGAAATCATCACCATTAAAAGCCTGATAAAAAACTATGACGGGGAGGGCCTCGAAGTTCACGCCCTTCGCGGCATCGACCTGTCGGTCAGGCGCGGCGAGTTCACCGCAATCGCGGGCCCCTCCGGTTCGGGGAAGACCACCCTCCTGAACCTCATCGGCGGCCTGGACATCCCCACCGACGGGACCCTTACGGTCGCGGGAAACAACCTGGCCGGCATGTCGGCGAAGGAGCTCTCCGACATGCGCCTGAACAGCATCGGCTTCATCTTCCAGGCCTATAACCTGATCCCGGTCCTGACCGCGCTTGAAAACGTGGAGTACATTCTCCTCCTGCAGGGGGTGGGAAAGAGCGAACGCCGCGATCGCTCCCGCCGCATCCTGAAAGAAGTCGGGCTGGCAAAGGAAATCGACCGACGCCCCAAGGAGCTTTCCGGCGGCCAGCAGCAACGGGTGGCGGTGGCGCGGGCCATCGTATCTGAGCCGGAACTCGTACTCGCGGATGAGCCAACGGCAAACCTGGACCAGAAGACCGGGGCCGGCCTGCTCGACCTGATGCACGACCTGAACCACAAGAAAAACATCACCTTCTTATTCTCAACCCACGACCGCATGGTGATGGAATACGCCGAGCGCCTCATCAGCCTCACGGACGGCATGATCGCTTCCGATAAAAAAAAGAAGAGCCTGAAAGAAAGCGCTGAAAAAAAATTGAAAAAACAGAGATAATCCACATGACCTCTATACGCACCATCCTGACATCGCTGCTGGCACTTCTCGCATCAAGCGCCATTATCGCCGTAGTAATCCCGTTCCCCGCAAGGGCAGAGAAGAAGACCGGCGAGGTAATCAGGATTTCCGACAACGGACTGGATTATTCTCAGGGAAAGGATGCAGACGTCAAGCAGCCCGAGCGGGAAAGCACGGAGCCGGAGACGCTCGCAGGAACCGCAGATGAAAGCGAAGACCTTCTGGACGATACACGAAAAGCCCGGTTCAAGTTCAAGGGACAGATCAAAAACCTGTTTTCCTTTCATCGTACTGACAATTTTTTCAGCCAGAACCCTCTTGTTTCTTCGCAGAAAAACCTTTCCGCGAACCTTACCCGGGTGCGGCTGTCGCCCGAATTCCGGTACGGGAACATCCTGACTGTCAGGGTGGACTACGACAACGAGCTGATCGCAAGCAATTACGGAAAAAGCCTTTACTTCAAGAGCTACTGGCGCTCGGCGACATATAACGACCTGCTGCACATAAGCTGGGAGCCCTACCGCGGCGACGAGGTCTTTTACCGGACAAAGATACACCGTGCCTATGTAAAGGTGGCGGTTGACCATTTCACCGCCACGGTCGGCAGGCAGCAGATACGCTTCGGGAGCGGCAAGCTCTGGAACCCGCTCGACATCCTGAGCCCGATATCACCCACCTTTATTGAGAGCGGCGACGAGCAGAAGGGGACCGACGCGGTCAGGCTTGATTTCTTTCCGGACGATAAAACCGAAATATCGGCTATCGTGGACCTGAAGAAAAGCAATGATAAAATTCAGCATGTAAACGTCAAGGACTGCAATTACGTCCTGCGCGCAAAGACCTCCATCAAGGACACCGATATCGCCATCCTGGGCGGATATGTCACCCGGCGGGGACTTGCCGGCTTCGATTTCGCCTCGATCGTCTTTGACGGGATGCTCCGGGGAAGCGTTATGGTAAGCCAGGCGGGCGATCCGTATCTCGAGGAAGAAGATCCATGGTATCCGGTCCGCTACATGATTCCGGGCAACAACATGTCAAGCCCCGTGTTCTTCACTGCCAACGCGGGCTATGAATACACCTTCAAAGTCGGGGTCTTTTTCCTGGTTGAATACTTTTATAACCAGAAAGCGGTCAACTACAGCAGGGACATGAAGATGGCGTTCTATGCGAAGCAGTTCAACGCGATGGACCAGAAGACCCATCTTCAGCTGGCCAACCAGTTCCTTACCGTCAATCAGCACTACCTGGCGGTCGCTCTCGGCTATGACTTTCACCCCCTGGTCAGGGGTGAATTCTTCACTATCGCCGATATCCAGGGCCAGAGTATTTTCTGGGCGCCCTCGATCAGCATCAACGCGTATGAAAACCTCGATTTCAGCGTCGGCATGATGGGCGCCTTCACCTTCAATGATAAATTTTCGGATTTTACAGAGTTCCGCAAGAACTACCTGTTTTACGCCTCGGGGAGTTACGTCTTTTAGAGCCGCCCTGCTGCAGCCGGCTCAATTTGCTTCACCCTGTATCCCTGAAAGGTCGACGCCCTCGAGGTGCTGCTGAATGAGCCCGTCGATATCAGCGGCAGACCCGTCCAGGTCTTCGAATGTAGGATGGTGATCATAGATAAAGACGATGTACGAGCGAAAGCTTTTGGTTATCTTTATGCCGAACTCGGCAAAATAGACCTCGACGCCGTCTTGGGTGCACTTTCCGACCGCGATGGAATCTTCCGCGGGGTTAAAGTAGTCCGTCCGCTCATCGAACAGCCGCGGGACCGCCGGATCATCGAACAGGAGATACCCGATCCCGGAATCCTCCAGCAGCTTCGTGAAGGACTTCACGCCGATGAACTTGTAATATGCATATGGTTTCTTTTCCGCCATGCCTCTTCCGCTACCTGCTGGTCTTGATGGCTTCCCATTCCTTTCGCGCGCCGTAAACGGTGTAGTACCCCTTGATCATCCGGCCGCTCTTGATATACTCGCCTGAATAGCGCTGCACAAAATAAGCGTTTCCGCCCACCCGCTTCAGTTCCTGGGCCGTGGTCACGGACCGGATAAAATATATTTTTCCCCCTCCGATCTGCAGGCTCTTCAGGTATTCGGTGGCGCCCCTGCCCCAGTCAGGGAAGCGAACTGTCCCGTAAACACGTCCTCCGCCGGCGCGCAGCGAAAGAAAGCCCCGGTTCCCTGCCGCATTTATCTGGTAATCGCCAACGTAATCCCTGAGCGTGGCCTTCCATTCTCCCAGGGCCGGGTCAGAGTCATCGTCGTCCCGGTAAAACTCTATGGCCTCGACATCCTTCATCGTCGAGATGTACAGGCTCCAGTTTTCCTCTGTGGTGTCGAGCGCCTCTCTTTTCGTGGCATGGAATTCCGGATCGCGGGAGCAGATAATGACGTTCCCGGCGATGAAGAGGGACCGCGCACGGTAAAAACCGGAGGTCTCCTTCACCAGCACGTCGTATCCGGCCGAGACCGTTATTACGATAAGAACCAGCAGGGTAAAAACAATGCCGATGGCGACAGGCACGGCCATCTTTTTGATGCGTTCGTTATCAATCATAATAACACCGTCGGGATAATTGGATAAAGACAGTATGCACGGCCGCCCGGAAAAATCAAGCAACAAAAAGAGGGGCTATCTCCTGCCCCCCGCGCCATGCTTCATGCAGAGGCCGCACATGGCTACTGGATTACGATATTAACGAGCTTGCCCGGGACAACGATCACCTTCTTCACGCTCTTCCCTTCGATGAAGTCCTTCACCTTCTCGTGCCCCCGCGCCATCTTTTCCATTTCCTCTTTAGTGATATCGGCGCTCACCTGTTCCTTGGCGCGGATCTTTCCGTTGACCTGAAACACGATCTCCACTTCGTCCCGCCTCGCCAGCGACTCCATGCAGGCGGGCCAGGGCATGTCGTGGAGCTGCTGCCTGTTTCCAAGCATCTCCCACAGCTCCGCCGCAACGTGCGGTATCAAGGGAGAGAGCATGGGAAGGAGCGAATTGAAAACCTCGGAGAGGACCGCCCTTCCTTCCGGCGTTGCGAACTCCTTCTCGTCGACCAGATACAGGGTGTTCACGAGCTCCATCATGCGCGCAATGGCTGTATTGTACTGCATCCGCTCATTGATGTCATAGGTCACGGACTTGATGGTCAGGTGCAGCTCGCGTCGCACCTTCTGGAGCGCCGCGCCGAGATCCATGCCGTCAGGCGAAGCGGCCCGCTCATACAGCCCGGCATACCGGTTGACAAAGCGCCAGATGCGGCCGATAAAGCGGAAGCAGCCCTCGACGCCCTTGTCGGACCACTCCAGCTGCTTTTGCGGCGGCGCGGTGAAGAGCATGAACAGGCGCACCGTGTCCGCCCCGTACTTTTCGATGATGGCGTCCGGGTCAACCACGTTACCCTTGGATTTGCTCATCTTGGCGCCGTCCTTGATTACCATACCCTGCGTGAGAAGGCTCGTGAACGGCTCCCTCGTTTTAAGGAGCCCCATATCGTTCATGACCATGGAGAAAAAGCGTGCGTAGAGGAGATGGAGCACCGCATGCTCGATTCCGCCGATGTACTGGTCCACCGGCATCCAGTATCCGACCTCGTCCCGGTCGAATATATCCTTCGAACCCGGCGAGGTGAACTTGGCATAGTACCAGGACGAATCGACGAAAGTGTCCATGGTGTCGGTCTCCCGGCGCGCCCTGCCGCCGCACTTCGGACATTTCGTGTCCCTGAAGCCGTCCATCTGGATGAGCGGCGACTGCGAATCGCCCCTGAAATCGACATCGGTGGGGAGCAGCACCGGCAGGTCCTTCTCAGGAACGGGCACGATGCCGCATTTCTCGCAGTAGACCATGGGAATGGGGCAGCCCCAGTACCGCTGGCGGGAAACGAGCCAGTCGCGGATTCTGAAGTTGACCTCACGCTTCCCGAAGCCCTGCTGCTCCGCATAGTCTGATATCTTCTCAATCGCTTCCATATTGGGGAGGCCGTTGAACTGCGCCGAGTTCACACACACGCCCTCGTCGACATAGGCATCCTGCATCGCGTTCACGTCGATCGGCGCCTTCGGGTTGTCGATGACGAGCTTCACCGGGATGCCGAATTTTTTCGCGAACGCGAAGTCCCGGGTATCGTGCGCCGGCACCGCCATGATCGCGCCGGTGCCGTACCCCATGAGCACGAAGTTGCCCACGTACAGGGGCACGATGTCGCCGTTGAAGGGGTTAACAATCTTGAGCCCGGTGTCAATCCCCTCCTTTTCCTTGTCGTCCGACATGCGGTCGAACATCGACTGGTTTCGTATGCGGGCGATAAACTCTTTCACCTTCGGGTCCGTGACACGCTCAAGGAGCGGATGCTCCGGCGCGATCACCATGAAGGTCACGCCGTACACGGTATCCGGCCTGGTGGTGTAGATCGGGAAGTCCTCACCGCTTGCGAGCCTGAAGTTGATCCGGAGGCCGGTTGACCTGCCGATCCAGTTCTTCTGCATGGTGAGCACCTGTTCGGGCCATGTGCCGGCAAGCGCCTCGTGGCCCTTCAATAAATCGTCCGCGTAATCGGTTATTTTAAAAAACCATTGCTCCAGCTCCTTCTGCGTCACCTCGCTTTCGCAGCGCCAGCAGATGCCCCCTTCCGCCTGCTCGTTTGCGAGCACGGTCTTGCAGGTCTCGCACCAGTTGACCGGCGCCTTCTTCTTATAGGCAAGGCCCTTCTCGTACATCTTCAGGAACATCCACTGGTTCCACTGGTAATATTCCGGCTTGTAGGTCGCTGCCTCGCGGGTCCAGTCGTAGGAAAAGCCCATTCTGTTGAGCTGATTTTTCATGTAGTCGATATTGTCCGCTGTCCACCGGAACGGAGGGATATTGTTCTTGATGGCGGCGTTTTCGGCCGGAAGCCCGAATGAATCCCATCCCATGGGATGGAACACGTTGAAGCCCTTCATCTTCATGAAGCGGGCGACAAGATCGCCGATCGTGTAATTCCGCACGTGCCCCATGTGGAGGCGGCCCGAGGGATAGGGGAACATCTCCAGCACGTAATATTTCTTCTTTGTCGGGTCCTTCCTGCTCAGGAAGGCATTTGACTCCGCCCAGTGTTTCTGCCATTTCAGCTCGATCCCGCTAAAATTGTAATCTCTCTCTTTTTCTGCCATCTTGCACCTCGGTACGCCGATATGCCCGTGCTTCGCGGGCAGTTTTATCATTCTGATATATATCGATCGATTTTGAAACAATGAGCCGAAGGGGATTTTGTCAACTGTATTTTGGCGGTATTCGGCGGATGCTCCGTTGTGGCAATCATTCTTCCGGCAACTCACGCAGCCATTTCAGGGCTTCATCGTAATCGTAAAACAGTTGCAGGTAAACACCGGCTGTCGCTGCGGTCGTTTCCAGGAACTCGTCGAACCTGCGGTTTTTTTCTAAATCAACCACTGCATTATGAAAATCCCTTCGCCTATTTTTCGGAAGGTTTCCCATTGTGAAATAGAGTGATCCGAATGAGATGCGTCCTTCAACATGGCGGATATCGCTGAGCACTTTTTTCGATTTCGTCTCGGATATAATTTTCAGGTAGTCATTCACGATCAGATGGGTATTTTTTTCGGTTGCCCGGCCGTGGATGGCAACAACAAGAATATCACCATTGAATTCACTTGCAACCGTGTACTCCATTCATGGTACCGCCGGATAAAATTCATATTGAATATGGGAAGAAAGCGTCCCGCCAGGCGGGCCGGCGCAATCTCTCAGCTGTTCGCCTTGAGTATCTCGAGCACATCTTCGCTTGTCGCCGCGTTGATGATGCTCTCCTTGACGTTCTCCCGCTTGATGATAGCCATGATGTTGGAAAGGAGCCTGAGGTATTCCTTGTGCTGTTTTTCGCCGGCCGCGACGAGGATCACCAGGTGCACCGGCTCCCCGTCCATGGAATCGAAATCGATCCCGGGCCGCGATATTCCTATCGCAAACGCCATTTCGCGGATCGCGCCGATCTTCGCGTGGGGGATGGCGATGCCAAAGCCGATCCCGGTGCTCATGATCTCCTCCCGTTCCTTGAGGGCCTTGATCAGGCTGTGGATATCGGTGCAGATCCCGGTATCCTTGAATACCAGGGCGATCTCTTCAATAGCCTTGAACTTGTTGGTCGATTCAACGACCTTTATATAACCGGGTTTGGTATAGTCGGTAACGCTCGACATGGCACACCTCTTTTTTCAGAGTTTACAACATCTATTTTCGGGCGTATCTGTCAATAATTAAATCACTTTCCCGGATACAGTATAAATCTTGACAGGATTTCTTCAATCAAAAGGAATATACTGAAACTGCCGGCAGCAGACTACTGAAAAAGGGGCGCGGAAGAATGGAGCAGCCTTCCATTAACACGAAAGAAAAGAGGGCCACGCCTGACATCGGACCATCATGCCTGATAACCGGCGGGGCCGGATTTCTTGGCAGGGCCCTCACCCGCGCGCTCGTGGCCCGCGGAAATACCGTCCACGCGCTTGACCTGCGGCTCGGCATGGAACCGCATGACCTGGTGCGTCCCTTCACGGGAGATATCCGGGACTATGCGGCGGTCCGGGAAGCGGCGCGCGGCTGCGCCACCGTGTTTCACACCGCCGCTATCATGAACTTCCTGGGAATATGCAGCGGCGCGGTCCGCAGGCAGGTCTACGGCGTCAACGTGGACGGGACCAGAAACGTTATACGGGCCTGTCGCGAGCAGGGCGTCGCGCGCCTCGTCTATACCAGCACTGACAGCGTCTGTTACAGCAGGGAGCCCCTGGTTGACGGGGACGAATCTCTCCCCTATGCGGAGCGCTGCCTCGATATATATGCAAAAACCAAAATTGAGGCGGAAAAAGAGGTGCTCGCCGCCGACGATCCGGGCGGCCTGCGCACCGTCGCCATCCGCCCTGCCGGCATCTGGGGCGCGGGCGACGGCTGCTACATGGTCTCAAAGCTGGTGAGCGAGCTTGAAAAGGGCTCGTTTGTCGCCACGGTGGGAGACTGCACCTCTCTCGCTGACAACACGCATGTGGACAACCTGGTGCGGGCAGAACTGCTTGCCGCGGAAAAGCTCATCGAATCGCCGGGGACCGTGGGAGGAAACGCCTATTTCATCACGGACGAGGAGCAGATGAACCTGATCGAATGGTTTCGTCCCCTCATTGAAGGACTGGGCTATCGCGTGCCGCAGCGGTCGATACCGACGCGCCTGATGTACGGCCTGGCCTTTGTCATGGAATGTCTCCACCGCATCGGCGGGCCGAGGCCTTTCATGACCCGGCTTGAAGTTCACAACCTGACCAGCAGCTTCACCTTCCGCTGCGACAGGGCCCGGCGCGACCTGGGATACGCTCCTTCCATAGGCCGCGATGCGGGGATGAGGCAGTGCATCGAGCATTACCGGGAAAGATCGGCGCAGAGGAAGCGATAATGAGCAAACAGCCTCATCGCTCCGAACAGGCGGGCGCGATTCAATGGGATGAAGAATTCGACATCGTGGTAGTCGGTTTCGGCGCCGCGGGGGCGTGCGCGGCAATCGAGGCGGCGGACCAGGGAGCGCGCGTGCTCGTTATCGACCGGTTTTCCGGCGGCGGTGCCACGATACGGAGCGGCGGCGTGATATACGCCGGCGGCGGCTCCGGTGCGCAGCGTGCGGCCGGCTTCAAGGACACCCCTGCCATAATGTTTGACTACCTCGAGCAGGAAACCGGCGACAGCGTCGATAAAAATGTGCTGCGCGCCTTCTGCGAAACAAGCGCCGGGACCATCGCCTGGCTTGGGACCCTGGGCGTCCGCATACCGGAAACATTTTATCCCCGCAAAACGACCCAGCCGCCCGGTGGCTACGGGCTTTACTTCTCGGGAAATGAAAAGCACTATTCCGGCATCGAACCCTTTCCGCGCGGGCACGTGCCGGAGGGGACCGGAATGTCCGGCGGATCACTGTTCAGGGCGCTGAAACGGAACGCGCTGGAGCGAAACGTGACGGTGCGCACCCGGTGCAGGTCAGGACGCCTCATTCTAAACAGCGGCACAGTCGAGGGGATTCAGGTCCTCACGCTATCAGGGCGCGCTCCGGTCCGGTGGATCCACGCCGCCCTGTTTAACCTCGGAATGATCGGCGGGATCTTCAGAAAAATGATCTCTCTGCTCGAACGCGTCTTCAGCAGGTCTTCCCTGATTCGGGCGCGGGGTGGAGTCATCATCAGCGCCGGCGGATTTGTGTACAACCGGTCCCTGACGCGAGAGTACGCGCCGGCCTATGCCGGGTGTATGCCGCTTGGCACGCCGGGTGACGATGGAAGCGGAATATTGCTGGGCAGCCGGGGCGGCGGCGCTCTTGCATCCATGGATTCCTGCGCCGCGTCGCGTTTCTTCTGTCCGCCTGAAGCGTTCGTATCCGGCCTTCTGGTAAATATGCGGGGCGAGCGATTCTGCGATGAAAGCCTGTACGGCGCCACCCTGAGCAGGCATATCTCCGCACAGCCGGAAGGCAGGGCTTACCTGATCGTTGACGAAAAACTGCACCAGAGGGCCGGGCTGCAGATGAAGGACGAACAGCGGCTGCGCGACGTCCCGATCGCCCATCTGCTGTCCGGCGAGATGAACGCCCTTATCTTCCGCAAGGCCATGGCGTTCGTGAACCGTCGGATCAACCGGGTCCGGGCAGACACCGTTTCCGGGCTTGAAAAAATATGCGGCCTGCCGCCCGGCTCCCTCGCGGCTACCATTGCGGCTCACAACCGGCGCTGCGAGGAAGGGGCGGCCGATGTTTTTGGCAAGGCGGCCTCCCGCATGGAAAAAATCGACGGGCCGCCCTATTACGCGATCAACTGCAGGCTGGACAGCCGCCTCTTTCCAAGCCCCTGCCTCACCCTGGGGGGGCTGAAGGTGGACGGCGGCACGTCTCAGGTCCTGCGCGGCGACGGCTCCCCGATTCCGGGGCTGTACGCCGCGGGGCGCAGCGCCGCCGGCGTCTGCTCGCGTTCATACGTGAGCGGGCTCTCGCTCGCCGACTGCATCTTCTCCGGCCGGAACGCGGGCAGGCATGCGGCTGAGCGCGCCGGGAGCGAATCATCAACAACTTTAACAGGAGCGGCACATGGAACTCTTTAAGCTGGTATATCTACTCTGGCCCCCGCGCGGGCAGGAGCGGGCAAAAACACGCGACATCCTCCTGGGCGATCTGTCATCGCGCCTTATCGGATCGGGCGCCGAGCGCCTCGCCATGGATATCGCCGATCCGGAATCCGACATGCGTTCCCCGGCGCCCAAGCTCTATGGCGGCCCCCCCATCTGCGCCCTCCTGAATATCTGGGTGGAGGAGATGAGCAGACGGAAAAACATCGAGGACATACTCCGGTATTCGGGATTCAGGATCGCCGGATACCTTGTCGAGGAATCGATATTCACCGAATACGGCGGGAACCGGCACGCCAAACCGCGCGACTGGCCGGACCGCCGCCGCTCGCCCGGTATCACCGCGGTGACGCTGATGCAGCGGCCCAGGCGTCTCTCCCCGGATGAATGGGTCGCTCGCTGGCACGGCATCATGTCGCCGGTTTCCGAGGAGATACAGCCGCGCACCCGGTACGTGCGCAACCTGGTCATAGAAGCGATCACCCCGGACGCCCCGCCCTTCGCCGGAATCGTCGAGGAGGCATGGCCTTCGAAAAAACACGTTTCAAACCCCTTCCTCTTCTACGGGGCGAAGAATATCTGGCAGCTGGCGCGGAACATGTTCCGCATCCTCCGGGCGGTAAAGTCCTTTCTGGACCTGCACTCCATTCGCACCACCATGATGAGCGAATATTTTATCAGGACAAAATAGCCGGCGCGCTCTGGGACCGGCGGCGTGGTAAATATTCTTGACAATGAAGGCGCAACGGTGCATCCTGATCGGGTTCATACCGTTCCCGCTGCGCCGGAAATTAGTACGCCGGAGAAAGCCATGCGACATGCATCATTACCCATTTCCCTTCTGATACTGGCCTTTGTCTGTTTTTCATCGTGCGCATCAGGGACAAAGAAGGCCATGGTCCAGAGAGAGCGGAGCCTGATAGGCAAATGGGAAGGCGTGGACCGGACGGGCAAGCCTGGGGCATTTCATTTTTTCGAAGACGGCAACGTGGTGCTGATTATCGACGGCAAGCCGCTCGGCGGGCCCGAATCGGGAGGACTGGGCATGCTCAGGTTCACCGTGGATTATCAGAAAGACCCGATCGAGCTGGATATTATCGGCGTTGACCCTTCCGGCGCGGAGCAGGGAAAGATACTGATGATCGTGCAGTTTATCACGGACAGCAAGATCAAGATACGCACCTACTTCAACGACATTCGTCCCGACAGTTTTGACGAAGAGACGATCGATGACACGATCGTGCTCGAACGCGCGGAAAAATCCGGCGCAGAAGTAAAAAACCATGAGACCACTCTGAAAAAAAAGGCTATTGAGGTCGCCACAATCTGGACCAACAGCCTCCTGGCTGGAGATGTAAAAAAAACGCTGTCGGTCTCCGATGTCCCCTTTATCGTTGACGGGGAAGATGAAACCAACGATATATCTGAACTGAGAAGGCAGTATGAGGAGGTCCTTGAGGACAAAGGTACGCGGTCCATCAGGATCACCAGGGCAGAAGTTGTAGATGAAAAAGTAGACGCGCCATGCTGTAGGGACTGTTCCAATATCATTCTTGTCAACTGTTATGTTGAGAAAAAGATGATTCAGGTTTGCATAAAAGTCGGCAAATCATTGAAGGTTGTGGGATTCAAGGAATAGATTTCGATCTCCCTGGCAAGGCGCTTTTTGTGTCAGAAGGGGCACAACTCGAGAGGGGGCAACTTCAGATGAAGCCCGTTGTGTCCCCGGGCCCTTACCGGAAAGGGAGCAATTTCTTAGATAAAAATATGTTGTTCTGAACCCCGAATTTTCGTTATTCCGCTCTGCTTTTCCCGGCTATCACATACACAATGTCAGGCGTCCATAATCTGTCATGCGGTTTGAGCCCGGCGATTTTATATCGCGCCTTATATTCCGGATGTTCGCCTGCGCGCATCTCGTTGCTGACGCTTACCTGCAGGGAGTGAAATGTATATCCGCACGCTTTGAGCAGAGGCTGGATGCTGTCCACAAAACCGGTGCCTGGCAACGGCTTGTATGAAAAAAACGGGGTGTTCGACAACTCGATACGAGGCATGGCAGTCTTTTGCATGACTTCAGTGGAAAGGGTAAACCTTTCGGTCAGCTCCGATTCCAGCTTGGGATACATATGCACATTGAGCCGAAGGGAAATCTCCGGCTGAGATGCTGCTCCCGTGGCATTTAAAGCGGCCCGTAAAAATCTCGCTGACTCGCTGATATACCCGGGATCGCTTAAAGGCGCAAAGGATGCATAAGTCCCGTCCTTTTCTTTGTGGCTCCCGCTGATCTCGTATTCATCCAGAACGCTTTGATAGGACACATACAGAGTGGTGTCATCCTTGCGGGCCGAGCAAAAAATGCTGTCTACGGCCGCACCTGTTAGCGGCCGGGCCGGTATGGTTTCCGGTTCAGCGATCACTTTAAGATACAGCATCAGGGGCACGGGGATTTCCTGGTCAGGCGCTATTCCCTCCGGAGCAAGAACCTGCTTATAATATTTAAACCAGGAGGCTTTCTGAAAACTCATTTTTTCCATATCCACACCGGTGGCTGTAAAGCCAAGTTCTTCCAGTACGGGCTTCATGTCCTCCCTGACAGAGCGGCTGATCATATCAACAAGCCGGCAATAATTTTTCCGGGTATTCAGGTTTTTCTTTTGTTTCACAAGGTCGGAAGCCTTCCATTTTTGGGCCCATTTCGTAATGCTCCGGGCATACAGCTCCCATTTTACATCCAGCGTGAAATTGCCGGATCTTTGCCGCGCACCAAAAACCAGGGCAGCGTCTAACAGTTTCGACAACAGCGGGCCGTATTCTTTCTGCAGGGGGCCAAATTCGCTGTTCCGTGCTTTTTCCGGGCCATGTCCTGAAAATCTCAGGAAACATCCGTCCTGGACACGCAGGGCGAAGGTTCGTTCCCCGCTCTTTACGCTGAGAGCGTAGTCTTTAAGATTCATGGTCCACCCTTTCATATCGGCTGATTCACAAAACGCCACCGGGACCTTGCGGCTTTCAGTAAAAGGCCTGGTGCCACAGCCTGTTAAGGCCAACAGCAGGACAAAGAGCGCCGCAATCCAGATATTCAATACTTTCTCCATGCGTTTATTCTCCCTTCGCTTTCATTGTCCAGAAGCAGGTTCAATCAAAGTGGTACCAGCGTTGTTCCTTTGCCTGATTCTTCTATCCGGTTGCCCGGTTATTCTGCCGGCATCCCTCCTCTGCTGTATCCCTGCCCGGATCGTATGCGGCGGAAGGACAGGGATTTTTTGGATCATATAAATTTTCCAAACATCTGTCCAATGAATTTTTTTACCAGAAAGTGCTTCATTTAAGAGGGGGCCGGTACAGACAACAGGCTCAGCAAAAGAAAAAAACTAATTGTGCCATCCGGGCCCATGCTGAAGAGATGGCTTATCCCTGTATAATTGACTTATTTTTTCATTATCTTAATACAAATATTAATAATTCGTTTGCATACGGTTTTTTTCATATATTATATTACTGTCAGGTAACCATCAATAAATATTTTCATGATCAGACAGCAATCAATTAATAGAAAAGGCCATACAATGAACATTAAAAAATACATAACCGGTTTCAGAGGCACAATATTCAGGTATATAAGCATCACCTCAATCATACCGCTTATAATATCTCTACTCATTATCTACTTTATATCGCGGCAGGCGCTGATCTCCACAGCACAGCAGAACCTGCGCAACACCTCGGACCACATCCTGAAATTGTGCGAAATACAGAGCGAGTCTATTGATAAAAAACTTAATGATAATATCCGCCAGGGATATGCCGTGGCGCAAAATGTTATGAATAAATTCAATAATATTTATATATCCGTGAAAAAACGCAAACTCACCATCAAGAACCAGGATTCCCTTGAAACAGAAGAAATCGATCTTCCTGACATGAGGTCAGGCTATACCTCTTTTTTTAAAAATTACGGCATCGTGGATTCCATTTCCTACAGAATAGGGTCCCCGGGGGCGACATCAACTATTTTCCAACTTCATGACAACAAACTGATAAGAATAGCCACCAATGTTAAAAATGAAGACGGATCAAGAGCCATCCTTACCTATATCCCCAGTGAATCGCTGGTTTTCAGAACCATTATTCAGGGGAAGGCATACAGTGGAAGAGCAATTGTTGTAGGCCAATGGAACATCACCCGTTACGAGCCGCTTAAATCAACAGGAGGAAAAATAATTGGCGCGGTTTATGTGGGTATCCCTGCCCCCAAAACAGCAATCTTTGATATTATCAAGGAATCAAAAATAGGGCGCCAGGGCTACGTGTATGTAGTAAATTCATTGGGCCAGGCAATTGAACATCCCGTGCTCAGAGGTAAAAACATACTGAATCAGAAAGATCCGATAACAGGAGAGTCTTTTATTGGCGGGATCATAGAAAAAAAAGAAGGGTATATTAAATACAACTATCCAGATGGAAAAGGAAAAATAATTAACCATATAGCCTACGCAGCCTATTTTAAAAAATGGGACTGGATAATAGTCTCATCTGTGGGGACGGATGACATCCTCCATGACCTTACGCTTGTCTTTACAATCATGATTCTGCTTCTGACGGCATTTCCGGCGATCCTGTTTATCATAAGCTCCATAGCCGCAAACCAAATTTTTAAACCCCTCAGTAATATAATTGACCTTGTCGTAAAGGTCAGTTCTGGCGATCTCACTCTCTTTATCCCCCAGGTCCACTATAAAAAATGCGCCCAGGTCAAAAACTGCCAGTGGACGAATTGCCCCTCTTATGAAAGCCACAATCTGGCCTGCTGGCGTATAGACGGCACCCTCTGCGATAACGGCAGGGCGCTGACCGATGGATGGGAAACAAAGAAAGAATACTGCTGTGAATGCGAAGTGTATCAGAATGCCATCCGCAATGAAACAGACGAGCTGATCGAAGCGATCAACAATATGATCGTAACCATTAAACGCATGATTAACAACATTGTCACAATTGCCGAGGATCTGGACAGGGAATCAGCTTCACTGAGCACCATAAGCTCAACCATGGAAACCGAATCGCAGACCCAGGCATCTTTTATTGAGGAGACAACATCTTCCAATGAAGAGCTTATGGCAACAATAGAAAATGTTGCTCTATCCTCAAAAGGCCAGGCGGAAAGGGTATCCCAGACAAGCGCTTCCATGGAGGAACTGACATCATCAACAAGAACGGTGGGGGAGAATGCCAACAATGTCACCAGCGAGGCGAAAGAAACCGTGACCCGCGCTTATGAAACAGATCAGATGCTTAAGGACACCACCAAGAGCATCAACCAGATTGCGGAAAGCTCCAAAAAAATTGTGGATATTGTTGCCATCATCAATGACATATCCGACCAGATTAATCTCCTCTCCCTGAACGCCGCCATTGAGGCAGCCCGCGCCGGAGAACACGGCAAGGGCTTTGCAGTTGTTTCCGAGGAAATTTCCAAACTGGCAGAAGCGACTGCACGGAGCACCAAAGAAATTGAATCCGTCATCACCACAAGCCAGGCGGATATCCAGAACGGAGCTATGCTGGTCAACAAAACAGCCTCAGCAATTACAGATATGATCAAAAAAATAGGAATGGCTGCAAAACTCTTTGAAGATATAGCCGCTTCCTCGGATGAGCAGATAAAAGGCAGCGAGCAGGTAATGCTGGACATTGAGGAAATTAACAGGATGGCTGAACAGATTGCCATGGCAACAGGCGAACAGAAGGTGACCAGTACTGAAATATTAAACGCTCTGACAAAAGTCAACACTTCTATTCAAGAAATCGCGCTGACCACCCAGACAGTCGCGGAAGCATCAGGGTCATTGAAACAGAAAGCTCGCGATCTAAATGAGATCATTCACCGCTTTAAAGTCTAATTTCATGGATACTGATTGGCGGTGCCAATACTGCCTTTATCATCCCTTTTACACAGACAAATATGCGGGTAAAAGATATCCCGTATAAAACAAGCAAGATCCTCCGTCCCCGGGAAGGGGTGTGCAAAAAAATATCAGTATACCGTCCTGTCAAAACGTAAAGATCAGCTGTAAGTTTGTCCCAAAAAAAAGATCGTGGTGCGATGTATAATCAGACCTGGGCAGTTTGATAAGATATAAATACTGGCATCGGCCTCCCAGGGAAATTGACATATGAGCCGATTGAATATCGGCAGGCAAAAAACACCATCGCGTTCTTTCCAACTTCATGGATATACAAAGCCGCCGAGGAGACAGGACATCCAATACGTTTCGGCCGAGCAGGAAGGCTCCCGGCAAAAAAAGTCGTTTCCCTACAGGATTACGTCGCATTTCAAAAAATCATTGACGTAATTCAATGTCTGTCTTATAGCTAAAAGTGATCAGGATTTCCGGGCGGGAGCGCTGTGCGGCCCTCCCGCGTCAACCATACAACCCAGGGGTGGAATATGAAGGTCATTCATGTGATAAAAAGAATAGAGGATATCGACAATGATATCCGGGAGCTGAAAAAACTGGAAAAATCGGTCAAGCGTAACAAGTCATTCACGACCCCGATCTTCATGTCAATTGAGAAGCAGATAAACATCCTCCTCGGCGACAGAATAAAAATGCTCGACCTGAGAATAGAGAACCCTCCTGAAGCCATGAGGAAAGAGATCGAGGGCGACGAAGAGGAAGCCTCGCCCGCCGCGAAGGCAAAACCCGCGACGGCTGAAAAAAAGAAGAAAGAGACCCGGCCGAAAAAAGTCGAGCAGGAAGAGCCGGTCGATGATGATGACGGTGAAATTAACATCCTTACACAGGACCTGATCGACGCCAAAATCTCAAAAATTGAGAAGACCAGGGAAAGCGGCAAGCCCGCGGCATCAAAGGGCGCCGGCCAGAAACAAGCGAATGACCCGAGCGTCAAGATCCTTGATGTCGCCCTTGAGAAGGGAACCCTCGCCGACGACAAAGACGATAAAAAGGAAAAGAAAGTAAAGTTCTTCCGGGACAATTTCCCGGTGGAATAACCTACTTTTTCAATCTTTCAAGAATCAGCTCCAGACGGTACTTTTCATAAAAATACGGCGTTGAACCCGGATGGAGCTGGTGTTCCTGCATATCCGTAAATTCAATATCATTGACGACGCGCGTGAGCAAGGGATCCTGTCTGACAAGTGTCTCAAGACGCGTCGGCACAAGATTCAGCGGCGCATATTCCGTCGCCGGCCCGCCGGTCGCGGACAGGGAATAGAGCGGTTCGCTCGTGGAATAATTGGCGATTCGGACGGAAATCCCTTTCCTTGATTTAAATTTAACCACGTACAGCTCCTCGCACCACATGGTCCTGTTCTCGAACGATATCTTTCCGAAACGGTCGGTCGAGAGCTGAAACAGGTGGAGTCTCTGGGCGAGACGGGCAAGATTTTCCCGGCCATTGATCCTGCGCGAAATATTCTGACAAAAATCATAGAGGAACAACACAAGGTCATCCTTCATTGCTTTCGGCCTTATGAACGTAAAGACATTATCGCGCTCGTTGACAACATAGGCCAGCACATAGTCTCCCGCCTCCTCCAGCGCCGCGGTGATGACGTTCTTTTTTTTCATTTTGTAAATCTCATCCAGTATGCGAAGGCGCGCATCCGTGCAACAGAACGAATATGACACAAAAGCGCGGGGACTCAACGATATGCGCGACAGCGCCTTCACGATATCGGTATCGCTGGTAAGCGACACCGAGGCGCCGTCCCTCGTGACGGTCACATACCTTCCGCCGATCCGTCCGAGGAAGCGATAGGCTGCACGGCTGTCCCCGGCCCTGATTATGAACTCATACGCTTCCCTGAAAATCTGCTCGATGTCTTTATATGGCTTTTTGAACGGTTCGGGCGAATCGATGACGCAGTAGTCGTCAAACCTGGGACAGGAGATGATCCCCTCTTTCAGCACCGTTCCGAGTATCGATATAATGTCCTCGGCCGTGCCGTATTCATCGATGTAGGCTTCGCCCCAGCTGGTCTCATAGATATGATGGATGGTGGCAACGGCATCCGCGTTCTCGATCCCGAAATTGATGATGAGCATATTCGCCATGTTGAAGGCAGGGCGCAGGTAATATTCGTTTTTCAGTTTCGAGAGGGTGCCGGAAAAGAGGGAAGCGATGCGTCCGATCAGCTCAAGCACCCTGTTCTGGGTAACCCTGCTGTATCCCGCCTGGAATTTGATCCTGCTGAAGTGCGGGTTGAAAATCTGGTTGATGGCCGTCCAGGCAAGGAGGCGCACCAGGCCCTTTTCGGTCTTCAGGACCGTTGCCTGCCCCGCGTCTCCGGCGGATATGTTTTTTTTCAGCAGCCTCCATTCATCCGCGTCCATGCCGCTCCCCGCCGCCGGCTCGACGTACAGCATGGATTCAAAGGGCGTGTCCTTGAAGGTTATGTAGTTGTCGATCTTGTTTTTGTCGTGGGCAAAATGGGACTTGATCTTCCCGCTCAGCAGCTTGAAGTCCGACGCGGAAACTTTTTCCTCGAGGTTCATCGAAGGGATCTGGGCCGCGATCTTCTGGTAGCTGAGCAGCATGAACTTCTGGACCAGGTTCCAGAACACCATCGTGCGGTTATAGTCCCAGCTCTCGAAATTATCGAGGGCCTTTACCTCCTTCCCGCTCCATCCCCATTCCTTCACGTACCTGAACATCACCAGCACCTTGTAGGGCAGGCCCTGCCGGTCCTTGACGCCGATATATCGCGACAGCTGCGGATTGATCTTCAGATAGAGGTTCTGCCGCAATATTTTCAGAAGCGCCTTGTCGCCTACGGTCGACGCATAGTATTCATAGACCTCTTCAAACATGAGTATATACGAATCGATGATTTTGTTGTCCAGGTTTCCGCGGAGCATGTTCGATTTGACCTTCTGGCAGAGGAGCGGAGAATTATCCGGGCTGAACAGGTATTTCTCCAGCAGGCCCAGCTTGATGATCGACTTGAAGGGATTGCCCAGCGATTTGATGATTAGGAACAGGGCGGCGCCGATGAAATCCTCCCGGGATATCTCGTACAGGTTCCCGAGATCGACGAAATGCTCCTCCCTCTCCTTCTCCGGGACCTGCTGATAAAATGCCTCGTATTCATTATCCCGCACGAACCGGGGAAGCACCCACCAGAAGGGGGTTTTTCCGGCGATAATGATGGAGCTCCTGAAGAACTCGTCTTTCAGAACCGCACCGATGATGGAGCCGAAAGCCTCCTCCCGGTTTTCGGCAAAGATGTTCGCTTTGATATTGCTGATGTCATTGACGAAGATATTGACCTCAAGATTGATCTCCTTCATCGCCCAGTTCTGAATAGCGTCTACCTTTTTCTGAAAGAGGTCAATCTTCTCTGGCGTCGCGGTCCGCCGGTCGATGCAGACCCAGTAATCAAAATCGGAGTCCTTGGTATAGGCGATAGTGCCCACGCTTCCCATTACGGCCATCATGTGGATAAACGGATTTCGGGTCCTGAGCTCGATTTCCCTGACATAAAACCTGCCCTGCAGGTATTTCATCGCCTCACTTTCCGGCTTCAGGCTGGCAATTCCGCAGGGAACATCGCCATCGATATACCCGGGAAGCCTCTTGTGGTTAACGCTCAGCAGGATGGGAATTGAATTTATAACGCGGCGCACGCCGGGATTCCCGATAAGCTGCTGGAAGCGCTTGTACTTTACGTCATTGAACTGCAGGAACAGCTCGCGGTTTTTATGTAGCTCTTCTTGGATTGACATGTTTTCACACGATATGGCATGAAATCAAATCCGACCGATATCCTCCAGCATAATTTACGCTAAATGCCAAACTTTTTACGTATGCCCGCATGCTCCTGGCACACATCGATTATGTCAGCTTGCGCACGCATGCGGGCCATATACTATTTAATTGACAAATATCGACGTTTTAATTACAGTTAATCTGGAGATAGTGGACACTGAGGGGAAAAAATATTCAACCAAAAACGGCCGCATCTCTGAAAAATCACGTACCCTGTTCTTGATAGAGGCATCATGGATTTAGACGACATCATTCTTGATAAAAACGACATTTCAATCGATACGGAGCTGCTCGAGAGCGACCTTGTTTCCATCGACCAGGTCCTGCCGCGCAAGCTCTATATTATTCCGATCCGCTACCGCCCGATATTCCCGGGCATCATCACCCCCCTGATCATATCCAATGGCCGCTTCACGGAGGTTATCGACAAGACCGTTCATGAAACAAGGACCATCGGCCTCGTCCTGATAAAGGACGACAACAAGGACGACATTGACGCGGCCGACCTGTACGGGTTCGGCACCGCGGCGAAAATCCTTAAGCGGATCAACCTGCCCGACGGCGGGCTGAACGTCCTGATAAACAGCATCAAGCGCTTTCGTATCAGCCGCATCGTCTCAAGCGAGCCGTACATCGTCGCCGAGGTGGAATACATCACCGATTCAACCGCGGATAAAAAAGATATCGAGTTCAAGGCCCTGACCCGAGAGGTCTTGAGCAAGCTGAAGCTGCTGTCCGACAACAATCCCCTTTTTACCGAGGAGATGAAGCTCACCATGCTGAACGTGGACGAGCCGGGCAAGATAGCCGACTTCGTCACCTCGATCCTGAACATTGAAAAGCGCGAATACCAGGAGATCCTTGAGACCACGAGCGTCAAGAAGCGGCTCCAGAAGGTTCTCGGCCTTCTCCACCGGGAGATCGAGGTGCTCTCTGTCCAGAGAAGGATACAGGGGAGCATAAATGAAAAGATAGACAAGCAGCAGCGCGATTTCTTCCTCAGGGAACAGCTGAAGGCGATCAAGGTTGAGCTGGGCATCGAGGACGACGAGCGGTCCCGCGAGATCAAAGACCTTCGCAAGAAGATTGAAGAGCTTAAGCTGGAAGGGGAAATAAAGGAGCGCATTGAGGAGGAAACAGGAAAAATTGTGATGATGGACTCAGCCTCTTCTGAATACGCGGTAACGCGCAACTATATCGACATGGTGCTTTCCCTCCCCTGGAACAGCAAGACCGTCGATTCCATCGACATCGCCAGGGCGGAAAAAATACTGAACCGGGATCACTATGGCCTTGATGACGTGAAGAAGAGAATACTCGAGTTCCTGGCGGTCAAGAAGCTGAAGCCGGACGGCAAGGGCTCAATTATCTGCCTGGTCGGACCTCCGGGCGTCGGTAAAACTTCGCTGGGCAAATCGATCGCGCGCGCGCTGAACAGGAAATTCTTCCGGATATCCCTGGGAGGCATGCGTGACGAGGCCGAGATCAAGGGCCACCGGCGCACCTACGTGGGCGCCATGCCGGGCAAGATCATACAGGGCCTGAAGATCTGCAAATACCGGAACCCCGTGTTCATGCTTGATGAAATCGACAAGCTCGGGCAGAGCTTCCAGGGCGACCCGGCATCGGCGCTTCTCGAGGTGCTTGACCCGGAACAGAACGCCGAGTTCCGCGACTACTACATCGACGCCCCCTTCAACCTGTCGGATGTCCTGTTCATCACCACGGCGAACACCATTGACACCATACCGCAGGTGCTCGCCGACCGGATGGAGATCATACGCCTCTCGGGTTATATCGCCAATGAGAAATACGAAATTGCCCGGCGCTACCTCCTGCCCAAACAGCTCGAACAGCACGGCCTGAAAAAGGGGAGCATAAAGCTCGACAAGAAAGGCTTCATGTACATCATTAACAATTACGCGCGCGAAGCCGGCGTGCGGAACCTGGAACGCCAGATCGAAAAGATATGCCGCAAGACCGCCACGTCAGTGGCGAAGAGGAAAAAACGGGCAGCCACGCTCCTGACGGCGAAGACACTGCGGGAATATCTGGGCACGGAACTGTACGCGGACGATTCCCTGATTCAGATTACCCGTTCCGGACTCGCCATCGGGCTCGCCTGGACCCCCTACGGCGGCGCCACGCTGGTGGTTGAATCGATCGGCGTGACCAACAGGAAGGGCGGCGGGCTGAAGCTGACGGGCCAGCTTGGCGAGGTCATGAGCGAATCCGCCAACATCGCCTACAGCTACGTGCAGCACCTTTTACAGGACCGCGACGAGGCGATAAAAGTATTCAACAACAACATGATACATATCCACGTTCCCGCCGGGGCCACCCCCAAGGACGGCCCGTCCGCGGGCATCACCATGGCGACATCGCTCTATTCCATGGCCACGGACAGGAAGATCAAGCCGGGACTCGCCATGACGGGCGAGCTGACGCTCACGGGCAGGGTATTTCCGGTCGGCGGCATCAAGGAAAAAATCATAGCCGCGAAAAAGGCCAACCTCAAGGAGATTATCATCCCGAGGGAAAACAGGAAGGACCTTGACGATATTCCCGCCTACATCAAGAAGGGGATGAGCTTTCACCTGGTCGACCAGGTCGAAGAAGTCATTACCATCGCGTTTAAGGACGGTGCGAAGAAGGCTAAAAAAAACATAAAAGAAACGGAGCAGCGCAATGCCAGCAAAAAATCTGATGCAGGACATCGTCGTCAACATACTCGATGAAGTGTTGAAAAAAGAGGGCGCGCGAAGGGTTTCGGAGCACCAGAAGGACGAGGTCATCGCCTACGTCCTCAACCGGGTGCCGCCCCGCTACGTTACCAGCGAACGCGGCCTGCTCTACGGCGCCCTTGACGCGAAGTACAAGGTGCAGGAAAAGGTCGACATCCTCATGCTCATCTACGAGGCCATCAGCAGGATCCTGAATAAAGACGGGGACGACGCCGCGCAGGAGAAGAGGGCCAGCCTCGAGAAGGGCTCCCTTCTGCCGCACATCATCGGGCAGGTCCTCGAGGAATCGACCCTCGCCATAATTCCGGATGTTGAGGTCTCGCTGATGTTCGGCGCGTCACGGGCCGCCATGGTTGACGCTCACTGGCAAAACCCCTACCGGACCAGTGCCGCGACCAAGGGCCGATTTCATTTCTGGCCGAAATACTCTCCGGCAAAAATGGGGAAGGGCCCGAAAGTCCCGTTCACCCTGATCTTCCGCCATGCTCAGTTCAAGGAAATATCTATTAAAGTCAAGCTCGAGGCGCTCAAGAAATCGGACTATGGCCGGTCTCAGTTCGTTCCCATCGTGCTTATGAAATCAATCACCGAAGAATGACACGCCCCGTGTCCCCCTTAAACGTAAAGCGGAGGAGGCTGCAATGGAACTCATGGATGCGATAGCCGGCAGGAGGTCTGTCAGAAAATATACCGAGCACATGGTCGCGGACGAAGAGCTGCGGGAGGTCATTCACGCCGCTCATCTCGCCCCGTCATGGGCCAATACGCAGGTATGGGAATTTATCGTGGTGCGGGACCGCGAGCTGATCCAGCGGGTAACCGAAACATACTCGAATACCAATCCCT
>JAFGJX010000118.1 GCA_016928865.1 Spirochaetota bacterium | reverse complement strand
GGCTCACACAGACGCCCGATTGGTTTGTCCGCGCATTCGCGCGGACGTTTTGATGGCTTAGTTCTATTACAAATGGCCCTCTGAATTCGTGTGAAACTATCTTATGCCTTCCGCTCGATAGCGCTACGCGCTGATCTCGCACTGGAGTACATCGCGGAAGCGGTTCTTTGAATAGGTAGTTGTTTGCATTATTGTATGGACTAAGCGTATACAAATATAATTATTGTAATTTTTTTATTATGACGATGTAAATATTTTATCATTGACTTTTGTTCGCATACGGTGATGCATTTTATCTTAAATCGAAATTTGGCAAAAATTAGTTGCAAGCAATCGATATCCGAACTTCATTTCGACCATCCGCAGCCTCGATTAATACACAATAAATGGAGCCGAATACATGTTCAATGAATTGGTTGAAATCAATAAACGCCCTGAACCTTTTGAGTATTATACCGCTTCTGAATTATGGGCCGATGAACATACATCCCGAAAGATGCTGGAGTATCATTTGGATGAATCAAAGGATGTTTCTTCGAGAAATATCCATTTCATTAACAGGTCGGTTGAATGGATTATAAGCCATTTTAATCTTAATGCTGATTCGGAAGTTATTGATTTTGGCTGCGGTCCGGGACTTTATACGACCCGTTTTGCAAGGAATAAGATTAAAACAACAGGTATAGATTTTTCTGGTAGATCCATTGAATACGCAAGCGATACAGCCAAAAAGGAAAATTTATGCATTAACTATATTAATACAAATTATCTTGAATATGAAACATCGAATAAATTCGATCTTATTACCATGATCATGTGCGATTATTGTGCTTTAAGCCCGGATCAAAGAAAAACCATGCTCAATAAATTTAAAAAGATTTTAAAACCAGATGGCGCGATAGTACTCGATGTGTATTCCCTTAATTTTTATAATAATCGGGAAGAAAGCGCTGTTTATGAGTTTAACCAGTTATCGAATTTTTGGTCAGCCGATGATTATTATTCTTTTCAAAATACTTTCAAGTATGACAGGGAAAAGGTTGTTCTTGATAAATATACAATTATTGAAAAATCAAGGATGCGTGTTTTTTACAATTGGCTGCAATGTTACAGTGTGGAGGCATTGAAAACTGAGTTTGAAGAAAATGGCCTTGAAATTGTTGAGGTATTCTCTGATGCGGCGGGTTCGGAATACAGAAGTGATTCTTTGGAGTTTGCAATTGTAGGAAAAATAATATAACAAGCAATAAAGATCGTTATTCCGCCAATCACTTCTACGAGAGATTATAATTTCATTATTACGAAAAACCCAAAGTCCCCCTCCGGGGGATTTAGGGGGCCTTTCAGCAAGGGTAGGGGGCGTCTTTCGAACTATTTCCCCGCGTACTTCAACCCCGTGACCTCTTTCACCCGGTCCATGGTTGTGACAGCGACCGCGCGGGTTTTCTCCGCGCCCTTCGCGAGGATGCGTATCACCTCGCCCGGGTCGCCGGCGAGCTCTTCGCGCTTCTTCCGGAACGGCGCGAAATAGTCGCGGATGAGACCGACCAGCTCCTTCTTGACCTCGCCGTACCCGACGCTGCCGTTCAGGTAGCGGACGCGCATGGTCTCGACCGCGTCCGGCGCGGCGAAGAGGCGGTACAGGGCGAAGAGATTGCACACCTCCGGGTTTTTCGGCTCTTCTACCGGCGTGGAATCGGTTACGATCTTCATGACTTTTTTCTTCAGCGATTTTTCGTCTTCGAAGATGTCGATGGTGTTTCCGTAGCTCTTCGACATCTTTTGCCCGTCGGTTCCCGGTATCACGGCCACATCATCGGATATCCGGGGTTCCGGAAGCGTGAAGATGTCGCCGTACAGGTTGTTGAAGCGGATGGCGATGTCCCGGGTGATCTCCACGTGCTGCTTCTGGTCCCTGCCCACGGGAACGATCTCCGCCTGGTAGAGAAGGATGTCTGCGGCCATGAGGACCGGGTAGGTGAACAGGCCCGTGTTGGGGACAATCCCCCGTGCCACCTTGTCCTTGTAGCTGTGGCTCCGCTCGAGCAGGCCGAGCGATGTGTGGCACGAAAGGACCCAGGTCAGCTCCGTCACCTCAGGCACGTCCGACTGGACCCAGAAATAGGCCCTGTCCGGGTCGAGCCCCAGGGCGAGGAAGTCCATGGCCGCTTCCAGCGTGTAGTTCCGCAGGCGGTCTCCCTCCTGGTTCGAGGTCATGGCGTGGTAGTTGACGATAAAGCAGAAGAGCTCGTTGTCATTCTGATATTCGATCATCCGCTTCATCATCGCGAAATAGTTGGCAATGTGAAGCGTCCCTGACGGCTGTATGCCTGATAGTATTCGTGCCATGGCGTCCCCTGTGTTCAAGCCGCCAAACCCCCCGCCCGAAGAGTTTCCCACCGCCTCACCCGTAAGCGGGGGAGGCGGGCCGACCTGCCCTGAGCCTGTCGAAGGGAGGCCGGTGGAGGCGTCTCCTGCGCGTGCCGCGTTGAAACCGCCGGAGCGAAGGTTTTGACCGCTTATGAATAATTCGTATGCTAAAAATTGTTAGAGTAAAAAAAATAGTCAATAATAAAATTTTTGTTGCAGATTATGGGACATTTTTAAATATTTTAAAACATCAGTCACTGATGAGCGCGCCGGTATCTCGAAGCTATTGACCGGCACATCCCCCGCTACGGGGGCCATAATTATACACGAGGGGATCGCTATGGAAATGAAAAGGAATGTTGGAGCCTCTGATCGGTACGTCAGGACCATTATCGGCCTTGGTTTTATCATGAATATATTCTCCCTGGAGCCGAACAGGTTCGGCCTGTTTGTGCTTCTGGCGCTGGCGGCAATAGTCCTGTACTCGGCCTATACCGGGTACTGCTTCGTCTATGATCTGCTGAATATCAACACCTACGAGAAAAAGACGCCTCCGGCGGAACAGGCTGAAGAGACACCAGCGCATTAATTCCTGCGCAGCACCGATAAAAAAAGCGGTCCGAACCGGACCGCTTTTTTTTGTTATATTATCACCCGCTAATTACCTTTTCAGGCTGAGCAGCTCCTGAAGCATCTGGTCGGAGGTCGTAATGGACCGCGAGTTGGCCTGGAAGCCGCGCTGGGTAACGATCATGTCCGTGAACTGGTCGGAGAGATCCACGTTGGACATTTCGAGGGTGCCGGCGACGATCTTTCCCCGCCCCTGGGTGTTGGCCGCTCCCTCGTTGGCCATCCCGGAGTTGTTCGACACTTCAAAGAGATTTTCCCCGGTCGCGTGCAGGCCCTGCGGGTTGGTGAAGACGGCCATGGCCACCTGTCCCACGCTCCGCTTCGTGCCGTTGGAATAGACGCCGGTGATCACCCCGGAGTTGTCGATGTTGAACGATTCCATGTAGCCCATGTTGAACCCGTCCTGTTCGACCGCCCGCGTGGTGGCAGGCGAGGCGAACTGGGTGATGCCTTCCATAAGACCGGCCTTGCCCAGGTCGAGCAGCATCGTCCTCATGTTCGGATCGCCCGCGACCCGCCAGTTCGCGTTCACGATGAGGGACCCCTGGTTCGATTCGTCCGGCGATCCTTCATCAGCAACTGACACGAGCCTGCCGTCCGGGCTGAACCGGAGATTGATCCTGCTCGACGGGTTCGCGTTGTTCTGCTGGCCCGCGCCCGCCTGTACGTCCAGGGAGAGGGGCACCGTCGAATCCGTTATCGCCCCTGAGGCGGTCCACTGGTTCGCCCCGGTCTTCCAGAATACCATGGTGAGCCGGTGGGTGTTGCCCAGGTTGTCATAGGCGTCGATGTTCGTGGTCACCCCGGCCGACGCCCTCATCCGCCCCGTGGCGTTGGGGGGGACGATGGCGTAGCGGGAATCAAGGTTGCACTTGTATTTTATATTTGCGGTCTCCCGCGCTTCGACTTTTCCGTAAATGGGGATGATCAGGTCTTCCGTCGTACCGCTCGGATTTATCACCATTTCACCTGTCTGGTTCTGGGTCGCCATCCAACCCTGGACCTTGAGGCCGTTCCCCGGGTTTACCAGCGTTCCGTTCTTGTCGAGTCCGAAACTTCCGGCCCTGGTATAGTATTTCCTGTCGCCGTCGGATATGACGAAAAACCCGTCGCCGGATATCGCCAGATCGGTCTGGTTCCCCGTCGTCTGCAGGCTCCCCTGCGTGAAGATCCGGTCGATCGAAGCGATCGTCATCCCGAGACCCACCTGCCGCGGGTTCACGCCGCCCCGGTTCTCCTCGGGCTTCGCGGCCCCGGAAAGGGTCTGCGAGATCATGTCCTGGAAGGTGACGCGGCTGGACTTGAAGCCGTAGGTGTTTACGTTCGAGATGTTGTTGCTGACAACATCCATCCTGGTCTGGTGGTTCTTAAGACCGGAAACGCCTGAATAGAGTGCACGCATCATAGTGGCTCATCTCCTCTCGAGAAAAATTATTTTATCTGAACGGCGTCCCTTCCGTTCGCCTGGCTCATCGGTGCGTTTTGCACCGCGCTGTTTATCGTATTCATCTGCATCGCGCCCGCGGTCGTGTTCGGCGCGGCCGGGGCGGGGTTGCGCACGGCGCTGACTTCGCTCATCCTGACCTGCTCGCCGCCGACCATCAGCACCTGCTCATCGCCTTCGTAGCGGACCGAGGTCACCACGCCGGATACGCGGCGGTTGGTGTCCGGGTTCAGCGCGTCGATATCCTTTCCGAGAAGGGAGAAAGCCTCGGAAGAGCGCGAGCTCTTCAAGAGATTAAGCATCTCCTTGTTCAGGTTGTTCATCTGCTCCAGGGCGGAAAACTGCGCCATCTGGGCGACGAATTCACGGTCTTCCATGGGCCGGGTCGGGTCCTGGTACTTGAGCTGCGTGACGAGGAGCTTCATGAACATGTCCTTGTCGGCCGTTCCCTTTCTTCCTTCCCTGCCGTTGTTTATCTTCTTGTTTATCACCTCGGCTTCCATCTTCGCCGCGAAAAGTTCTTCGGGTGACATTTTTCCGATCTGCATTGCTTCCTCCTATATGACCACGTTGATATGGCCGTCATGCCGCGTCATGGCGCTGGCAGCGTATTCCTGTTCTATCTCCGCCGCCTGCTCGGCCGGGGTGATGGCGTACGTCCGCTCCGCATCGCGATCCCCGTGAAGCTCGCCCCGGCGGTCGTTTATATCGACCTGAAAGCCGCCCACCTGCACGCCCGATTCGCTCAGCTGCTGCCTGATCTGTTCAAGGCTCTGCGTGAGCAGGTTTTTCGCTTCCAGGGTGTCGACCATGAATTTACCAATTATTACGCCGTCCTGGAGGTTCAGGCTGACGTTCACCCTGCCCAGCTCGCGCGGGTGCAGGCGCATGCTGAACGAGGCGTTCTGTCCGTCTTTCACCGCCACCTTTGCGTGCTGCAGTATCGATTCCAGGTTTTCCCTGAAGAGGGCGGCGTTTCTCTGCGCGGACGGTGCGTCAGAGTGTCTTGCCGCCGCATCGCTTTTTAATTGATTGAGGCCGAAAATATCGCTGCCGCCCTGGCCGTCTTTTGACGATTGCCGGCCGGCGCCGTCGTTCCTGGCACCTTCAAGCGCGAGTTCGATCCGCGCGAGCAGCTCCCTGGCTGCATTGACGGGCGAATCCTGCGATCCGGCGGTGTTGCGCTGTTTTGCGTCGTCGTGCGCATGTTTCGGCACGGCCTGCCGGGACTTGACTCCCGCAAGAACACTGCTGAACTGTTCGGCGGACTGTCCCTGCATGGCGCGCGATTCAAGCTTCTGGAGGGCGTCGGACAGCTTTTCAAGGGCCTTCTTCAGGGAACCTGTATCGCCGTGCTTCCTCATGGTCCGGAGCAGGTCCTGCAGTTCCTGGGCGGCGAGCTTCGCTTCGCGGAATTCAGGCCGTTCCTTCCCTTTAAGGTAGTCAATAAGCTGTTGGAGGCCTTCGAGCATCTCGTTGATGCCGGGCTCGCCCTCTTTCTTCTCCTGCCGTTCACGCCGGATGCGGCCGCTTTCCGCATTTTTGCCGTAGGCCTTCTTTACCTGCTGATCAATATCGCCTTCCTTTTTTATTTCAGTTTTTTGCGTATCGGCATTTGCTGTTTCTTTGCTCTGATTCCGGAGAGCGGCCTTTTCCCGTTGCTCTTCAACTCTATCCGCTGCGGTGGCGTCTTCTTTGCCGGCGCGTTCACGTATGGCTGCTCCATCTGGTTTTCTGTCGGAATCGGTCATGGAAGCGGGGGCGTCGTATCTACGGGGGTCCTGTCTCACGGCAAACGGATCGGCACGCTGCATGTCCGACAGTATATGGTTCTTCAATATACTGAAGAAACCGTTTGAGGAATAAAGATCCTGTTGAGCGCCGGTGACCTGTGACATCGGGGCGGACAGATCGGGCCCGTTATTCAGCGTCAACTTGATATTTTCGATATGGAGCATGTGCCTTAAACCCGTCTCGTTGTTTGACTTATTAATATATCGAGAGGAGTATCAATAAACTGAATGGAATTTTAAAGCAGGGGGTATTAATTCAATATCCGGAGGGGGCGTCTGACTGTTATGAGACATAATGGGTATTCCTGTGCGGGTGTCAGAGTAAATTTGCTGTAGCGCTAATCTTCGTGTTCTTCTCTTCTCTTTCTTCTGGGGTCAGAGTAAAAATAGGGTTAGAGTAAAACATATTAAAACTGTACATATTATTCAAATATGTTCATATTGATTTGTGCTTCATTCATATTGCAAATATATTTTTTCATTAAAAAATTATCTTTACTCTGACACCCCTGCTGATCAATTACTGATTAGTCAGAATTTGATATGACATTATAGACAAAAATAAGCATATTATTATCAAAGCCGTCCAGTTGGTTTATTGTATTGAGCAGTGATAATAGCAGAAACATTTGTAATTCTTAAAGTCATTGTTTTCCAGGAGCGGTATTATGAATAATCATCTCAGTAAGTACTCCGTGCATTGTTTCCTCCTCTGTCTTATGCTGATTTTCATAGCGGGTTGTGAAAGTAATTCTGATAACTCGGTTCTTTCTCTTCTTGGCATTGGAACAGCAGATTCGGATAATCCCTATAACGGGACGGATCAGAGCGGGGTCATTCCTGACAATCCTGCTTCAGACGGCGGGAACGTGTACCTCGTCGGCAGCGGTATCTATGACATTACCGGCCCTGCGGCCGAGATCGGGATGATGGGATACGCCGACATGGAGCAGAAGACCTCCGGCATTCATACACGGCTCCGGGCGCGCGCGTTTATCATTGGCGACGGGAGCAGGAGGATGGTGTTCGTGAGCGCTGACCTCGGCATGATTTTCCAGGTGATCAAGATGAAGGTCTGCGAAAAGATACGCAGGAATACCGAGCTCGCGAGGTTTTACAGTGAGAATAACGTTGTTATATCCGCCACCCATACGCACAGCGGTCCGGGGGGCTACTCCGGCTACTTCCTCTATGACGCGACCATCAACGGTTTTATCAAAAAGCACGCTCAGGTGATCATCGACGGTATATACAACGCAATACTGAATGCGCATAACAACATAGCGCCGGGGAAGGTCCTGATTGCGAAGGGGACGCTTGACAACTGCGGCGGAAACCGTTCCCAGTTTGCCTACGACAATAACCCGGAAGCGGAGCGGCAGGCATACGCCAGCTCAACGGACAGGTCCTTCACCCTGCTCAAGCTGGTTACCCTTGAAGGCGAAGAGATCGGGATGGTCAACTGGTTTTCCATCCATCCCACCTGCATCGGGCCGGAGAACAGGCTCATCAGCGGCGACAGCAAGGGGTGGGCCTCGTATCAGTTCGAGAAGGACAAGGGGACCGATTACGCGGCGTCCCGCACCTTCGTGGCCGCCTTTGCGCAGGCGAGCGCCGGCGATGTCTCTCCCAATGTTGATTTCGGCCAGGCGCCTGAATACGTGGACTTCGCGCACAACCCGAGCCTGAAAGCCGCGGTCCTCGGACAGTACGCGAAAGCGAAAGAGCTGTATGAGGGCGCCACCGCGGAGCTGGCAGGGCCGGTTGAGTTTCGTCATGAATATGTGGACATGAGCAGCGTGTTCGTTGAAGAAGCGGGCTGCGCCACCTGCGCGGCGGCCATGGGCGCGTCCTTCTCTGCCGGAAGCGATACTGACAACCCGAGCCCGGCGCCGCTCTTCCCGGAAGGCACCACGGTCGATAGTCTGAACTGGAGCGACAACGCCGGCTACACCCTGCTTCAGACCTTCCTGAGCGGGTTATTCGCCCCCTTCTGGCCTGCGACGCAGAGCAAGGAGTACAGGGCCTGCCACGCACAGAAGCCGATACTCATCCCCACGGGACTCGTTTCAATCAATCTAAAAAAAATCCCCATGACGCCGGAGATAATGCCGGTGCAGGTGGTGAGAATCGGCAGGCTCGCGCTTGTCGCGGTCCCCAAGGAAGTGACGACCATGTCCGGACGGCGTCTCAAAGCGACGGTGCTTGATGAGCTCAGGGGCGTCGGTGTCGATACCGCGGTCATCGCATCCATGGCGAATGCCTATACATCGTATCTCGCAACACCAGAAGAATACGCAACGCAGTCGTACGAGGCCGCCTGCACCCAGTTCGGGCCCAATGAGCTGGCCGCATATACCCAGGAATACAGGAAGCTGTGCCGCGCGATCGCAAACGGGACCGGGGTGGAGCCCGGTCCGACGCCGCGGGACATATGGGACGAAACGGTTGACCTGACGGCGAAAGTCGTGCTTGACGACAAGCCCCTGAACAAGAAGTTCGGCGATGTCATTGCGCAGCCGGACGCGTCCTATGCGCGGGGAGATGTTGTGACCGTGCAGTACTGGGGCGCCCATCCGAACAACGACTACCGTACCCAGGGAACCTATCTGGTCGTTGAAAAGATGGTCGGCGGAAGCGCCGTGGCGGTCGTGCGTGACTGGGACCCTGAAACGACCTATCGGTGGAAACGGGACGGCGTGTCCTGCTCGAAAATAACGGTCACCTGGGACACCGCCGGTGCCGCGCCGGGTACGTACCGTATCCGGCACATGGGCAACTGGAAATCGGGCTGGACCGGAAAAATTTATCCCTACGAGGGTGTTTCGAACACCTTCACGGTCAATTGATCAGCGTCCAGGCAGCGCGTATCTATAATCATGCCCTCACTATTGATTGAGTGGATGGCGGACATTATCTCCCCGGGCCCCCTTTTTCAGGGGGGCTTTTTTTTATTTATTGAAAATTAATCTTTGATTTTTTCAAGCAATGGATAATACTGCAATCATCCCCGGTCTGTCGCGCCTGATTTGCCGGCGGATCCGGACACGCATCTCCGTATCGCGATGGGATGCTTTTCGGATGGGGCGATTTATGCGAGGTGGCGGATGAACTGGCTCTCCCTTCCGCCGGCGCTCATGGCGGCGGTTTCGTTCTATGTCGGTGCGTATTATCTATGGATGCATGTCAGGCGGCGCACTGAACCGGAGAACCTGGCCTTTGCCGCCGCCAGCCTCTCCATCGGCCTGTACGACGTGTTCTGCGCCGGGCTGTATAATGCGGCGACCCCGGCGCAGGGGATGTTCTGGCAGCGCGGCCAGTTCGCGATCCTCGCGCTGTTCGTGATTTTCGTGTCGTGGTTCCTGTACTATTTTGTTTCCTTCAGGTCGCGGATCCCGTTCATTGTTATCACCGCGGGCATGCTGGCCTTTCTGCTGATCGGCCTGTTCGTCAATAACGAGCTCACCCTTTCCCCGGACCGGCCCTTCGTGAAAACAATCAGCCTGGGGGCGCTGATAATAACCTATAATGAAGTGGACCCGGGCATCATATACTCCTTCCAGTATGCAGCCATGATGATCGCGGCCGCGTTCATGTTTTATTTGATGGCAGTGGCCTACCGCCAGGATGAGCAGAGGCAGATGCGTCCCATCCTTGCGTCAATGCTCCTTTTTTTCGCCGCCGCGGTAAATGACGTGCTGGTCGGCGCGGGCCTGTATCCGTTCATATACGTGCTGGAGTACGCGTACCTCGTGATCATCCTATCGATGGCATATGTTCTCCAGGAGCGTTTCATCTCCCTTAACCGTGAGGTGGAGGAGCTGACGCTCCAGCTTGAGGAGAAGGTAAACGACCGCACCATGGAGCTTTTTTTAAGCGAAATCATACGCGACCTGTACGCGGGTATATCCGTCGGGATGGATGCGGACCGTGAATCCGGCGGGAAGGAACATGCGGCAGGCGCGTCGGTGCGTACGCTCAGCCAGGATGTGAGCATCATCATGAACATCGACAGGCTCCTGAAACGCTCCCTGGAAAAGGCGATAGAGATCTCCGACTCGGATGGCGGTTACCTGTATATGGCAGGAGTCGAAGGGCTGAAACTCACGGCGCGGGCGGGTTGCGGCGACGCGCCTCCATGGCTTCAAGCGGCAGCGGCTGACGTCATGAGGAGCGGCAATAAACTGGTCGATGACGGGGCAGCGCGCGGTTCGGGCGTGACAACGCTTTTCGTTCCGATCAATGTGCGGGAAAACTCGTTCGGGGTCTGCTGCCTCGAACGGCGCGGCGCGGACAATCTGTACAGCGAGCGTGACATCCGGGTCGTGGCCGCTTTTATTGAGCAGGCATCGTCCGCCATGGAAAACGCGTACCTGTACCAGCGCATGATCGACCGGCACGAGAGCGCACGGCGTCGCTCGGTGACTCCCGGCATTGAGGAGAAGATGAAAAAGGCCATTGCCTACATACATGACAATTATCGCTCCGACATATCGCGCGAGGGGCTGGCGGCGTCGATAAATATGCATCCGGATTCTTTTGGAAGGTTTTTCAAGATATACACCAGCAGGAAGATCAGCGAATACATCAACGAGCTCCGGGTCCTCTATGCGGCGGAAAAACTTCTGGAAACAGAACAGAGCATTATTGATATTGCGTTCACGGCCGGTTTCGAGAGCCTCCCGACGTTCAACAGGGCCTTTCTGAAGATCATGAAGGTGACGCCGACCCAGTATCGGGGCGAGAAGGCATAGCGGGGCTTCCGATTGGATCGCGGTATCGTTAAAAAAAAATTTTCAGGGAGGATTGTGTAATCATGAAAAAACTTGTCACCGGCGCAACGGGCTTCATGGGATCGTCAATCGTGAGGGAGCTTCTTAAAGACGGCGAGGAGGTCAAGGTTCTTGTTAGGAAAACGAGCGATACCCGCAACATTGACGGCCTTGACGTCGAGAGGGCGTTCGGGGACATCCGCGACGGTGATTCGATGCGAAGGGCGCTTCAGGGCTGCGATACGCTCTATTATACAGCGGCGTTTTTTGCGCACTGGACGCCGGATAAAAGGCTGCCGTACGAGGTAAACGTTGAAGGCACCAGAGCATCGATGAAAGCGGCGCTTGATGCCGGAGTCCAGAAGGTCGTCTATACCAGCACCAACAACACGCTTGGCGCCCACGGCCCCGTGCCAGTGGATGAGAGCGCTGAATTCAACCATTGGAAAAGCGGCGACACCTATTCTCTCTCGAAATATTTTGCCGAGGTGGAGGCGAGAAAGTTTGTCCCCCTGGGCTTGCCGATTGTCATCGTCAACCCCACCCTGGTTATCGGCGTGCGCGATATTAAGCCGACGCCTTCGGGACAGATGATCATCGATGTTGCCACCCGGCAGATGCCCGGCTACATCGAAGGGGGTATAAACATAATTGATGTCGAGGATGTTGCGCGCGGGCATATTCTTGCCGCAAAAAAGGGGAGAGTTGGCGAGCGCTATCTCTTTGGAAATGAGAACATAACCGTATCGGACTATTTCAGGCTGATAGCGGAAATTGCGGGCGTTGCGCCGCCAGGAATAAAGATCCCGTACCATCTGGCCGTTGCTCTCGGGTATATGTTTGAGCTGGGCGCGTTTTTTACAAAGAAGCCTCCCGTGGTCACGGCATCGGAGGTGAGGATCGGCAAATTACAGGAATGGTACGACTGCTCCAGGGCGGTGAAGGAACTGGGCCTGCCCCAGACCCCCATCAGAACAGCCATTGAGAAGGCGCTGAACTGGTTCAGGGAGCATGGATATCTTCCGGAAAAATGAAATAACAATGGACTGACCATCCAGATGATGTATTATCACCTGTATGATCTGCGCAGGATGTTTTACGTCAGGCTATTTCATTTTCTGATTGGTCTGTTATTGATAAGACAGGACGGTTTTTTGAATATATGTTTCAATTGATGCATCATACTTAATTCCAAAGTCAGCCTGACAGTTTGCCTGTCGGCCATATGCGAAAAGTGATCGTTCCTGGCGGCCATATTCAATAGTATAATAAAGGAAGAACATGACTGAAACGTATGTCGTGACCCATGATGTCGGTACAACCGGCAATAAATCATGCATCTATCGCATCAGTGATACAATTGAACTGATGGGATCGAGCCTTGTGGAATATCCGCTCTACATTACGCCCGACGGCGGCGCGGAGCAGAAGGCGGACGAGTGGTGGGGCGCCATCTGCTCGGCCACGAAGGCCATCATGGCGCGCTCCGGCATAAAGCCCGGGCAGGTCAGCGCCATGACCTTCTGCGCCCAGCTCCAGGGCTCGGTTTTTGTCGACGAATCCGGCAGGGCCCTGCGGAACCCGATGAACTACATGGACGGCCGCTCGACCGAGCAGATCGCGCGCTACCTGTATAACGGGCTTATCAAGATAGACGGGAAGTGGAACGCGCTGACCGCGCTCAACTGTCTCCGCATTACCGGCGGTCTGGCCGCGACCGCCAAGGACCCGCTCTGGAAATACCACTGGGTGAAGGACAATGAGCCGGAGCTGTTCGGGCGCGCCTTCAAGTGGCTCGATGTAAAGGACTACCTGGTGCTGCGGTGCACGGGGAAGTACGGCATGACGCACGATTCCGCGCACCTTACCTTTCTCTACGACACCCGCCCCGGCAAACAGGGCTGGCATCCGGGGCTCTGCCGCAAGTTCGACGTGAACATGGACCTCCTTCCGCCGGTGGTGAACTCCACCGATATCGTGGGGCGCCTGCTTCCCGGCCCGGCGGCGGAGATGGGCCTGGTCGAGGGCATCCCCGTGTTCGGGGGCGGCGGCGATACCACGCTGACCGCGGTCGGCGCCGGCTGCCTGGATCTGTACGACACCCACGTGTACGTGGGCACGTCGGGATGGGTCTGCTCGAACGTGGAGCGACGCATGGTGGACATCGGGAACTTCCTGGCGTCCATCATGGGGGCGATACCCGGATTCTACAACTATACCGGTGAGCAGGAGACGTCGGGGGCCTGCCTGAAGTGGGTGCGGGACCACCTGGCCCTTGATGAGATCGGCATGTACCTGGAGGCGCAGCATATCGTCGAGAAGACGCAGGAATACGAAAGCCTCTTCGATTTCCTGAACAGCGTCATCAGCAAAACCCCGGAAGGAGCGGGCAACGTGCTGTTCACGCCCTGGCTCCACGGGAACCGGTCGCCGCGCGAGGATCCGAACGCCCGCGGCATATTCTTCAACCTGGGACTGGAGACGGGCAAGCGGCAGATGATCCGCGCGGTCCTCGAGGGCATGGCCTTTCACAAGAGGTGGATGCTCGAGGCGATGGAGCGCAAGATCCCCCGCCGGGAATCGCTCCGCTTCGTCGGGGGCGGCGCCCGCTCGGAGGTCGGCTGCCAGATCATGGCGGACATCACCGGCCGCGCCGTGGAGACCGTTGCCGACGCCCAGAACGCGGGGACCGTGGGAGCGACCGTGGTGTGCGCCGTGGGCCTGGGGCTTTTCAAAACGTTTGGCGAGGCCAAGCGCCTCATCCCCGCGGTCAGGACCTTCGAGCCACAGAAGGAACACCGTGCCCTGTACGACAGGAATTTCGAGGTATTTAAAAAATTATATGATGCGAATAAAAAGCTGTTCAGGGAACTGAACGGTTGAGGAGGAACGGCATGGGAAAGTACGATGATTACAAAAAGCAGGTCCTCGACTGCACCATGGACCTGGTGCGCGACGGCTATATACGGGGACTCGGCGGCAACGTGTCAATGCTGGTCGAGGGGGAGGAAGTGGTGGTCGTGACGCCGTCCCAGCGCGAGTATAACACGCTTGCCGTGGACGATATATGCGTGGTCGATCTCGACCTGAAGCCGGTTGACGATAACGGGCTCAAGCCCTCGGTTGAGACCGGGATGCACGTCGCGGTGTACAAAAACCGGCGCGACGTGAGCGCGGTGGTGCACACCCACCAGGTCTACGCGAGCGTCTTCGCGATCATCAACACGCCGATACCGGCCCTGTTCGACGAGGTCGCAAGCACGATCGGCCCGCTGGTCGAGGTGGTCCCCTACGGGCTTTCGGGCAGCCCGCAGCTCCTGGAAAACGTGGTGTCAAAGCTGGGGAGCCGGGGGAACTGCTATATCTTGCAAAACCACGGGATCCTGGCCCTCGGGGCCGATCTCCCGAAGGCGAAGCGCGCGGCTGAGCTCCTTGAAAAATGCGCCATGGTCTACTACCGCGCGCTTGCCACGGGGAAGGAGGTGACCCTGCTTCCTGAAAACATGCGTGAGCTCATGGAGAAGATCGTCGTGAGCAAGCAGGACGCGGAGATCAAGAGGAAAGAGGAGATGAAGAAGGGGTGATGCCCGCCGCCCCCCCCAACCCCCCAGAGGGGGCTTTGGAAGAATGGCTAAGCCGTGCTTTCAATCTCCTCCGGGGCCTGCATGGCTGCCGTTTTTGTGGATTCAGGGGGCTTGTAAATAAAAGGTGAGAGTTACGCTATTATTTTTTTTTCCAAAGGAGTTTATGATGAGCACGAAACAACAATACTCGATATCACACTGGCCTGACACCGAAGAGCTGCAGAAGCGGCTCTACCGGCTCGCCAACGAGCTGCCCATACACCAGATAAAGCGCAGCAAGATGGATGAATACCTGAAGCACTTTGACGAGAAATGCGCGAGGTCGAAAAAAATCACCGACCGCGCCAAGGAGCTGATCCCGGGCGGCGTGCAGCACAACCTCGCGTTCAACTATCCTTTTCCGCTCGCTATCACGAAGGCGGACGGCGCGTATCTCTGGGACGTTGACGGCAACCGCTATATCGATTTTCTGCAGGCGGGTGGCCCCACGCTCTTGGGAAGCAACTATCTGCCGGTTCAGGAGAAAGTGATAGAGGTCATACGGGAGAGCGGCCCCGTCACCGGGCTTTTTCACGAGTACGAGCTGAAGCTCGCGGAGGCGATCCACGAGCACATGCCCTCTGTCGAGATGTTCCGGATGCTCATGAGCGGCACTGAGGCCTGCATGGCCGCGGCGCGCGCGGCGCGCTGCTTCAACGGGAAGAAGTACATCATCAAGATAGGCGGCGCCTATCACGGCTGGAGCGACCAGCTCGTGTTCGGCATGCGGGTGCCGGGAGTCGGTCCCCTGGACGCGCACGGGATCCCCGCAGGCTGCTACCAGTTCACCAACGAGGTTTTCCCGAACGACATCGATGCGCTCCAGAAGCGGCTTGAGGAGAACGAAAAGGACGGCGGCACCGCCGCGGTCTTTGTGGAGCCGCTGGGGCCGGAAAGCGGCACCCGGCCGGTCCTCCGCGATTTCAACAGGAATCTCCGGGACCTGTGCGACCGGTTTGAAACGCTCCTGGTGTTCGACGAGGTGGTCACAGGCTTCCGCGTGGGCCTGGGCGGCGCGCAGGGATACTTCAACGTGAAGCCGGACCTGACGGTCTTTGGCAAGTGCGTGGCCGGCGGCTATCCGGGCGCGGGAGGCGTGGGCGGCCGCAAGGACGTCATGTCAGGCTTCGCGGCCGGCCTCGCCGGCGGCCCGGGCGGAAAACGGGCCTTCGTGGGCGGCACGCTGTCAGCCAACCCGCTCTCCTGCGCGGCGGGATATTTCGCCATCAAGGCGATCGAGGAGACCGGCGCCCACCTCAAGGCCGGCGCGGCCGGCGACCGGCTCACGAAGGGGCTCGTCGATATTTTCGAGAGGAACAGGCTTCCCTTCGTCGCCTTCAACCACGGATCCATCTGCCACATGGAGACCGGCGCCGCAATGCTCATGGACATCAAGAACCCGAATATCTTCAAAGAGGTGGGACAGCGGAAAAAGGTCATGGAGGAGATGGGCGCGGCGCTCATGGCCGAGGGAGTCATCACCCTTGCCGGAAGCCGCCTCTACTGCAGCATGGCGGACACGGACGACGTGATCGACGATGCGCTCGACCGTCTTGACCGCATCTTCGGGCATATCGAGATAAAACAGGGCTGATGCCGGAGCCGCGGGAAAATTTTAATGGACAGGCGGGAGGCCGCCGGATATAGATTGACCAACGCCAGCGGGGGAGGTGCGAACGTGACGAAAGAAGAAGCGCAATACAGGGTATACGGGTACCGGTGGATCGTATTGCTGGTATTCATTGTAATCACGGTGATAATCCAGATGCAATGGCTCACCTTCGCTCCGATCGCGAGGCAGGCGCGGGCGTTCTACGGAGCGACCGCGCCCCAGATAGATCTCCTGTCCGAGATTTTCATGTACGTGTTCCTGATCACCTGCATCCCGGCGGCCTATATTATCAACAGGTCCGGGGTACGCGTGGGGATCGGAATAGGCGCCGTGCTGACCGGCATCTTCGGGCTGACCAAGGGAATCTTCGCGGACAGCTATGCGATGGTGGTCGCTTCCCAGGTGGGGCTCGGAATCGCGCAGCCCTTCATCATTACAGCGGTGACCAAGGTCGCCGTGCACTGGTTCCCCATCGGCGAGCGGGCGACCGCGGTCGGCCTGGCGACGCTTGCCCAGTTCCTGGGCATGATCATAGTGAACATCGTCACGCCGTTTATCGTGACAGTTGAAACGGTCGGCGGCGTGGAGCACTACGGCCTGCAGGGGATGCTCATGTCCTACGGCATCCTGTCCGCGGCGGGCGCACTCCTGTTTGTCGTGTTCATGCGGGAAAATCCGCCGACGCCTTCCGGGCCGGAGGGCGATGAAGAGCGCTTCCTCACGATCCAGGGCATCAAGCACATCCTCCGGCACCGGGACATGGTGCTGCTCCTGGTGATGTTTTTTCTCGGACTGGGAATGTTCAACGCCATCGCGACCTGCATCGACCAGATCAGCGAAGCAAAGGGCTTTACCAGCGACCAGAGCGGCATGATCATGGGATTGATGCTGATCGCGGGCGTTATCGGTGCGATCGTGATTCCGCCGTTCTCCGACAGGCTACGGAAGCGGAAGCCGTTCCTGGTTGCGGCCCTGCTGCTGGTTATCCCGGGCCTTGCAGGCATGACCTTCGCGGGCGACTACGCGCTGATGCTCGCGTCCGCCGGCCTCATGGGTTTTTTCCTCCTCGGCGCGGCCGCGCCCATCGGGTTTCAGTACGGAGCGGAGGTGAGCTTCCCTGCGCCGGAGTCGCTGTCGCAGGGCATCATCCTGTTCGCGGGCCAGATATCAGGCATCATCTTTATTAATATGATGAACGGGCTGGGCATGATTCAGTCCATGAAGGTTTTCATCGGCCTGGCCGCGGTGAACCTGCTGTTCGTACTCCTGGCGAAGGAGTCTTCCAGGATGGCGGGCGGCGGCAGGTAAGTCAAAATTATATCCGTCTCAAATAATTTCCCCGGACACGGTGTCTTCTCCAGCGGCAGGGACCGCGATTTAATGCAATTATTGGGTTGATCTTTTAATTCATCGATTGTATATTAATTTCAACCGCATTTATCTCGGGGGAGTGGGGTTTATGAGGCATTGTCAGGGGGCTGATCTCGATTTTACGAGAGGTCTGCTTGTTCAATAATTCAAATTCTTCCGAGGTCCTCATGATTGTACGATTTGCCCGGTATTTCTTAAAAGAGTATGAAGACGGGGATTACGTAATCCAGCAGAAATCGAGGATTGTTCTTGTCATCGGTGTCATCCTTCTCTGTTTTGTGCCGATAATCCTGGTCATGAATGTCTTCACCGGACAGGTGGCGTTCGAGCTTATATTTCCTCTTGTAATGGCGATGATCGTCATCTTTATCGCCCTCATTTTTCTCAGAAAAGGATCGTACTCAATCGCCGCGCACACGATCATGATCACGACCCTGATAGCAGCGTGGTCCACCCTTTTTTTTGATGCCAGCAAGGACCCGATCATGGTCATGGATTCAATCGTGTATGTGCCTGGATTGCTCGTTCTCGCGCCCGTGGTCATCGTGAATAAAAGAGCGGCCATCCTTCTATACATCGCCGTTAACATCCTTCTCCTGGGGGTGTTCGTGCTGATCGCCGCGGACCGGTTCTCCATGAGCCAGGACGCGATCATCGACTACATCGTGGACAATGCCATCGTCATAATTTTTGTCGGCCTCATCTCGCATCAATTATTCAAGATAAACAGCAACGCGCTCGCCCGCTCCGAGGAGGAGGCCAGAAAGAACCAGGACCAGTACCTGGTCATAAAGGGGCTGTACGATTCGATCAGGAACGTCATGGGCAGGCTGGCGAGCCATTCAGAGGTCCTGTCGCAGGAGTCGAATTCCTATTCCGCCGAATCCCAGAGCCAGGCGTCGGCAATCGAGCAGATAACCGCGACGACCGAGGAGGTCTCGATCGGCATGGACATGGTGACGGAGCATGTGGCCCGTCAGAACCAGGGGGCGAGCTCGCTCCTGGATGATATTGAGAGCCTTTCCGGGTCCATCGCCGAGGTGGCGCAGCGGATCCAGCGTTCGCGGGCAATCGCCGACGAGGTGTCGGAGATTGCCACCAGCGGCAGCGAGCTGTTGAGCGAGATGAGCCGGAGCTTCTCCACGGTGAGCGAGAGCTCGGGCAGGATGACCGGCATCGTGGGCATGATCGGTGACATATCGGACAAGACAAACCTCCTCTCGCTGAACGCCGCGATCGAAGCGGCGCGGGCGGGCGAGGCGGGCAGGGGTTTCGCGGTCGTCGCCGACGAGATATCGAAGCTTGCGGACCAGACCGCGGCGAGCATCAAGGAGATCGACGGGCTCATCAAGGCGAACGTGGAGGAGATCGGCCGCGGCATGACGAACATGGACGCGACGGTGAACACCATCATGCAGATAATTCAGGGTGTCACCAACATCAACCAGGAGATTGACGACGTATCGCGGCGGATGGCGGACCAGAACGAGATCAACCGGAAGGTCACCGGCGAGGCTGGTGAAGTCGCCAGCATGTCGGATGAGATACAGGGATCCGTAACCGACCAGAAAAGCGCGGTGGCTGAGATCGTGAAATCGATCACCGCACTGAACGAAATAACCCAGGTCTATTCCGACGGGGCGCGGAAGCTTTCTGAAAAATCGCGCGAGCTGGACTCCATGGTGCGTGAGCTCCATAAAATCACGAACATCATGGAATGACATTGACCGGTTTTTTTCGCACCGGGCGTAAAATTCTTGAATTATACCGCGCCTTTCGTTTTATATCCCTGTCCCGAAGACGAGATCTACATCATATCGGAAGCGAGTATGAATGCACGAGACATTGCGGTCAGGCTGCCTGACGCCGGCATAGCCTTTTTTGATCTTGATGAAACCATCACAGACGAGGACACGGACAGCCTCTGGGCCTCGTGGCGGTCCGGGCGGGACGTCCGGGGCTGGGCCGAGCGCGCGTGGCTCCTCAAGCTGTACGGCGATTTCCGCAACGGCCGGCTGAGCATCGCCGCCTATATACGCTACCAGCGTTTCCGTGTCGGGCGTCTTTCGCCGGATGAGTTTCGCGCGATGGCGCGGGATTTTTTCGAGCAGTCCGGCCGCGCCCACATCTACCGCGGCGCAAAGGATCTGATCGACGCGTATCGCGCCGCCGGCAGGACCACCGTGCTCCTCACCGCGCAGAACGATTGCATCGCCGCCCCGTTTGCCGAACACCTCGGCATGGACGCCATGATCGCGAACCGGTTCCAGGTTGAGGGCGGACGGTTCGCTGACGCGGCGAGGCCCTACAGCTTCGGAGAGGGGAAGGTCGTGCTCGGAAAAAACTACGCGGAGTCCCGGGGATTCAGCCTCTCGCAGTGCGCTTTCTACGGCGACAGCATTTATGACGCGCCCCTGCTTGATCTCGTCGGCTACCCCTGCGCGGTCAACCCCGACCCGATGCTGGAAGCGCGGGCCCGGCAGATGAACTGGCCGATCGCGCGCTTCAGCGGCGCAGGCCCGGCATAGCCGATTTCGGGACGCAGGGAGCATCATGACAAATGATACGATAAGAAAATTGACCGATCAGGAGCTGAAGTCTGCACGGCCCTCGCCGGACGAGATGCGGACCGCGCCGCGCATGCCGGTATCGGTACTGTGCGAGGACATCCGGAGCCTGTACAATGTCGGCTCGATTTTTCGCACCTCGGACGGCGCCGGAATAGAGAAGCTCTACCTGTCCGGCTATACCGGGTATCCGCCCCGGCCGGAAATCGACAAGACGGCCCTGGGGAGCGTGGGGGCCGTGCCCTGGGAGCGCCGGCCGAACCAGTTCGAGGTGATCCGCGAGCTCCGGCAGCGGGGGTACCTGACCGTGGCGCTCGAGCACACCGGCGTCAGCGTGCCGTATGACCGGGCGCGGTACGAGTTTCCCCTCTGCCTGGTGATCGGGAACGAGGTGAAGGGAATCACTGACGAGCTCCTCGCCCTGTGCGATATGGCGGTGGATATCCCCATGCGCGGCGTGAAACAGTCGCTCAACGTCTCGGTTGCCTACGGGATAGCCGTATATCACATTGCGCGGTCATGCGCATTTTTTAATCGTTAGATCAAATACGACTCTTTTCTTAATTTTATTGCGTAGCCGCATCCTGTCCACTGCAAAGCGCTTTAATTCCACCCCTTGTTTTATGCGAATAATGTGTTGACAAAAATGAACGTATTTTTGTAATATTATTCAAATCATTTTATAATACTATCTGTGCCGCCGGGCCTGAAACCATGTTTTTTCAGGCGTGTTGGCTGTTTGGGCTTTGAATCGGTTTCAGGTACCCTGGTAATCTCGGGAGTTGATTTTTGCATGAATGCTATTAATAAGTTCACTGACACGGATGTAAATACTGATGCCATCATGAAGGAAATCAGGCACAGCCTCGCCCTGAAAAAAATGAGAGCGCGGCCGCATGATCCCGTCAGTGATATAATTTCCTTTTCTCCGGAGAATACCGGTATTGCTCCCGAGTTCTCTGTTGTACCCGCGTGGATCAAAGGCTCCATGGCCTGGATGATGATCAAAAAAGTCAATGCCCAGATCAAGAAGATAGGCTGGTACCAGAACGCGTATTCCCGCCTCTACGCGGCCGCCGAGAGGCGCCTCGCTCCGCAAAATGGATGTTATGCTCTCAATCAACTGTTTCGTTTTCACGGCAAGGATTTTGTCCTGTCCGTCCATTCGATTATATTCGGGTATGAGCCGAAGACCGATGTCGTTAACGATTACATCTCTTTCCTCAGCACCCGCTCCCTTACCCGGCTCGATCTGGTATGGGAACTCTATCATTCGCCGGAAGTGAAGTGGAGAAAAATCAGGATCAAGGGATTCCCCTTCCGGTACCGGCTAAAAAAATTCTTAGCGTTTTTATGATACCCTTCCCGCATGAGTGAACCGGAACGAAAGGGCCCCGCGATGTCCAGACGAGTGATGATCTGTTCGAATTTTTATCCTCCCGATTTCGTTGGTGGAGCGGAGATCATAGCCCATTACCAGGCGCTGGCGCTGAAATCCCTGGGGCATGATGTCCATGTCTTTTCCGGCCATTACCGGTCAAATGACAGGCCTTACACGGTCCGAACGGACGAGCATCAATCCCTTACGGTCCACCGCATCAACCTGCCCGCCGATCTCAACCAGGATGTAAACATAAACTTTCACTGCGGAGAGGTCGAGAACAATTTTCAGGACCTGCTCGAGCAATGTGCGCCAGACGTGGTGCACATGCATAACCTGAAAGGACTTTCACTGGGGATAATAGCGCTGGCGAAACGGGCAGGCGCCCGGGTCGTGATGACGCTTCATGACAACTGGTACTTTTGCCCCAAAGGCACCACCCTTCGAAACAACGAGACCATCTGCTATGACTATGGCGCATGCGACAAATGCCTGCCCCTGTTTCCGAACGGAAAGGAGCGGAATATCTCCCTGAGGATGAGGCGGGATTATTTTGCGATGAACCTGGATTTGGTGGACGCGTTCATATCTCCCAGCCGGTGCGTTGCGGACAATTATATCGCGGCCGGTTTCGCGACGGAAAAAATCAAGGTGATCTGGAACGGGATAGAAGTTAGGCGCTTCGCTCTGCTTCAAAAAGCAGATAACCGGGGGGTTATGCGGTTTACGTTTTTAGGGTATGTCGGACGCCACAAGGGGATCCATGTTCTGCTTGACGCGCTGCGTTATATGGACAGGCGGCATAAAATCATCCTGAATATCGTAGGCACGGGCGAGGACCTGTATCTGGCAAAAAAACAGGTTAAAAGCATAGGGAGAAAGGATACAGTGAGGTTCTGGGGGAAGGTGCACAACGACAAGATACAGAATGTCTTCCTTGAGACCGACGTCCTGGTCGTGCCTTCCATCTGGCCGGAAAACCAGCCGGTGACGATTACCGAGGCCATGGCGTCCCGGGTGCCGGTGATCGCGTCGAATATCGGCGGTATCCCCGAGCTGGTTGAGGACGGCATTACCGGATACCTGTTTGACACCGGCAATCCGATTGAGCTTGCCCGCAGGATGACCGAGTGCATCGAGAACCCTGAAGAGGCCCGTGCCCGCGGAGAAAACGGATTCAACAAGATCAGGGGCTGTACGTTCGAAGCGCAGGTGGAGAAGATCCTTCGCGTCTATGACGGGGAGCCGGGCGCAATCCCGGTCAGGCGCAGGACCGTGGTCCGGTGCGCGGCCAGCCAGAGGGCTCACCTGGACGTATCGGCTTTCGATGCCGTGATGCGCGGGTCCGGCCGCGATGTTTGCTTTGTCCTCGATTCATGGATAAATGAAGAGGATTCCGACCCGTCTTTCCTCGCATGGGTGCTGGACGAGCATGTTCCACTCGATGCGCTGGAGAGCAAGCTGATGCAAAGAACCCCCCTCCTCGTCCCGGAAAATAGCAGGCATCTCAAACAATTCTGCATGGAGAACAACTGCGGGCTTTATTACAGAGATATGGAAGAGGCGCTCGAATGCATCAGGTATCTGATCGGGCACCGGCGGGAGGCCGCGATAATGGGGAATAACGGGTACAAGGCAATTATGTATAAAAAAAACCGGAATATGCCTTGACAGCAAGGGCGCTTTTCATAGTTTTTTCGTGAACAAGAACAGCATCACGGACCGCAGCCATGCGACAAGACCCTATTATTACGGCGCATGGATTTCGGTCGGTCATGGCTTAACCAGTTATATTGCCATAGAAATACACCGAGGGACCATGAAAGGAATTATTCTCGCCGGAGGATCCGGCACCCGGCTCTATCCCATAACACGCGTGCTGTGCAAGCAGCTTCTTCCGGTGTATGACAAGCCGATGATCTACTATCCGCTCTCGACCCTCATGCTGGCGGACATCCGGGACATCCTGATTATTTCAACGCCGGAGGACCTTCCGCGCTTCAGGGAGCTGCTGGGAGACGGAAGCAGTCTCGGCATATCGCTCTCCTACGCGGTGCAGGACTATCCCCGCGGGCTTGCCGATGCGTTCATCGTGGCGGAGAAGTTTATCGGAACGGACCGGGTATGCCTTATCCTGGGCGACAACATTTTTTACGGGCACGGGCTTCCGGAAATGCTTCTGGACGCCGCGTCCGGTCAAACCGGCGCGACCGTGTTCGGTTATTACGTGAACGACCCGGAACGGTACGGCGTGGTCGAATTCGATGGCGGGGGAAAGGCCCTTTCCATAGAGGAAAAGCCGAAGCAGCCGAAGTCGAATTACGCGGTGGTGGGGCTCTATTTTTACGACAACGAGGTGGTGTCGATAGCCAAGTCGATCAGGCCCTCGGCGCGCGGCGAGCTGGAGATCACCGAGGTCAACAACCGCTACCTGAAAGACGGAAAGCTCAGGGTGAAGCTGATGGGTCGCGGCTTCGCGTGGCTCGATACGGGCACGCATGAATCAATGATCGACGCCGCGCAGTTTGTAAAGGCCATCGAGGACCGGCAGGGCCTCAAGATAGCGTGCATTGAGGAGATCGCCTACCTGAAAAGGTTTATCACGGCTGAACAGCTGCGCGCGATCGCGGAACCGCTCAGGAAATCGGGATACGGCGAATATCTTATAAAGATGATCAATCAGGAACCGCGCTGATGCCGTTTGCTTTTAAAAAACTTGAAATAGAAGGCCTCGTGCTCGTGGAGCCGCGGGTGTTTCCGGACGAGAGGGGCTTCTTCCTCGAGTCGTACAAGGAATCCGAATTCGTACAGGGGGGCGTGCCGCACCGGTTCGTCCAGGACAACCACTCCCTGTCGAAAAAAAACGTGATCCGCGGCCTCCATTTCCAGCGCGACCCGCGCGCCCAGGGGAAGCTCGTCCGCGTGATCGGGGGCGCGGCCTGGGACGTCGCGGTCGACCTGCGGCCGGGCTCCCCGTCCTACCGCAAATGGTTCGGCCTTGAGCTTTCAGCCGGCAACAGGCTCATGTTCTACATCCCGCCCGGATTCGCGCACGGGTTCGCCGCCCTCACCGACGAGGTCCACCTGCTGTACAAATGCACCGAGGAATACGACGCGGCCCTTGACGCGGGCGTGCGCTGGGACGATCCGGATATCGGGATAGACTGGCCGGTCCGCGGGCCCATGGTATCGGAAAAGGACAGGGTCCTTCCGTTCCTGAAAGATCTGGTAACGCGATGATCTGGCTTATCGGCAACAGGGGAATGCTCGGCGCTGACGTGGAAGAGCGCCTCAGGAGCCGGTCCATACCGTATGCCGCGAGCGACGTCGAGGTCGACATAACGGACCGCGCCGCGCTCAGTAGTTTTGCCGCGGGCCGCGGCTTCACGCGGATCATCAACTGCTCGGCCTACACGGCCGTGGACCGGGCTGAGGACGAGCCGGACCGGGCCTATGCGGTCAACGCGGACGGGGTGCGGAACATCGCCCATGTTGCGGCGGACGAGGGCGCGCTCCTCGTCCACGTGTCCACTGACTATGTGTTTGACGGCGAAAAAAACGGCGCGTATGCCGAGGACGATCCGACCGGCCCCATCGGCGCGTACGGCAGGAGCAAGCTCGAGGGGGAGCGGCATATCGCCTCGATTCTGGATAAGCACTTCATCCTGAGGACCGCGTGGCTTTACGGCGCGCACGGCGGCAATTTCGTCAGCACCATGCTCCGCCTCTTCGGCGAGCGCGGCGAGGTGCGGGTGGTGGCCGACCAGTGGGGGAGCCCCACCTTCAGCCGCGACCTGGCTGCGGCGATTGTCGCCGTCGCGGAAGGCGCGCCGCAGCGCTACGGCATCTATCATTACACGAACGAGGGGCGCGCGAACTGGTTCGAATTCGCGCGCGAGATATACGCCCTGGGCAGGCGCTACGGGATCGTGAAGCGGGACGTCACGATCGTGCCGATATCCACGGCCGAATACCCCACAAGGGCCAGGCGGCCGCGGTATTCATATCTTTCCAAGGAGAAGATACAGCGCGAGCTCGGGATCGCGTGCCGGGACTGGCGTGATGCGCTGGAGGATTTTATACGGGAGATGGCGGGGTAGGCACGCCCCATCCCCCCCTTGGTCCCCGCAGAGGACACGAGTCAAGGGGCTGAATTCCCCCCTGTCCCCCGTAGGGGGCACGAGTCAAGGGTAAGTATATATTATTTAATTAGGAATGGTCATATGCGCAAACTGACAAATATACTGGTGACCGGCGGGGCCGGGTTCATCGGGTCCAATTTTATCAGATATCTGCTCAACGACGCCGGCTTCAGGGGAAAGATCGTCAATGTTGACGCGCTTACGTACGCGGGCAACCCGGAGAACCTGGCCGATGTGGACTCCGCGCATGGCGGGAAGCGCTATTTCTTCGAAAAGGCGGACGTGTGCGATTTCGAGGCCATGGAGCGCGTCTTCGGGACCCACGGCATCGACACCGTGATACATTTCGCTGCTGAATCGCACGTTGACCGGTCGATATTCGGCCCCAGGGATTTCATCCAGACCAACATCATTGGCACCTTCAACCTGCTCGAAGCGGCGCGCGAGCGCTGGCAGGGACGCGACGACGTTCTCTTCCATCATATCAGCACGGACGAGGTGTACGGGTCCCTCGGCGATACCGGCTTTTTCTATGAAACCACGCCCTATGACCCGCGCAGCCCCTACTCGGCCTCGAAGGCCTCGTCCGACCACCTGGTCATGGCCTACCACCACACCTACCGCGTGCCGGTCACGATGTCAAACTGCTCGAACAATTACGGGCCATACCAGTTCCCGGAGAAGCTGATACCCCTGATGATTCAGAACATCAGGGAGGAAAAGCCGCTGCCGGTCTACGGCGACGGCAAAAACATCCGCGACTGGCTGTATGTCGACGACCACAACAGCGCGATATGGGCCATCGTGAACCGGGGGAAAAACGGCGCAACCTACAATATCGGCGGGGAGAACGAGTGGGAGAACATCAGGCTGGTGCACGTCCTGTGCGAAAAGATGGCGGCGGCCCTGGGAAAGGAGAAGGACCATTACAAGAAGCTCATCACCCACGTGAAGGACCGGCCGGGCCACGACCGCCGCTACGCCATCAACTGCGACAGGATCAAGAGCGAGCTGGGATGGCGGCAGGCCTACGATTTCGACCGGGGACTCGACGCCACGATCCGCTGGTACCTGAACAACCAGGCCTGGGCGGACCGCGTCAGGAGCGGGGAGTACCGGACATGGATCGAGAAAAATTACGGGGAGCGGTAGGCAAGGCGGGCAAGATGAAGGTGCTGCAGATATTGAAAGAAGGCGTGGATTTTGTCCTGCATATTCTCCGCAACCGGTACCTGATATTTGAGCTGACCAAGCGGGACTTTCAGGGCAAATACATAAAAAACATCCTGGGCCTCCTCTGGGCCATCCTGGACCCGCTCTGCTTCATGGTCATCCTCTGGTTCGTGTTTTCAGTGGGATTGAGGAGCGGCCGGGGCATGGGCGTCCCCTTTATCGTTTATCTTATCACCGGTCAGATAGCCTTTGACCTTGTGTCGCAGAATTTGCTCCACGCCACGGGAGTGATCAAGGAGTATTCATTTTTAATAAAGAAAGTAAACTTTCGCCTGGCCATCCTTCCAATAATAAAAATATTTTCCGGCCTGATCCTCCATTTTATCATGCTGGTGATCGCCATTATAATTATTCTCATAAACGGCGTGGTGCCGAATATCTACTGGCTGCAGGTCTTCTATTACATGTTCGCCGCCTGCGTTTTTCTCCTTGGATTGTCCTGGATAACGTCCTCCATGAGCCTCTTCGTCCCGGACGTGGCGAATATCGTCGGCATTGTAACCCGCTTCCTTTTTTTCGGCACGCCGGTGTTCTGGGACATGTCCATAGTGCCGCAGAAATACCATGTTATATTAAAGCTCAATCCCTTCTTCTATATAGTAAACGGATACCGGGACAGCTTTTTCGGCCATACCGGCTTCTGGGAGCATCCGGAACTGTCCCTCTATTTCTGGGGTCTTGCCGGCATATGCTTTGTCACAGGTGTATTCGTATTCAAGAACCTGCGGCCTCATTTTGCCGATGTTGTGTGATGGATAAGGTGCATTGTCATGAACGATGATATAGCGATACGACTGAGCAATGTTTCGAAGAAATACAACCTGTACAATCGCAAGATAGACAGGCTCAAAGAGTCCCTTCACCCCCTGAAGAAGCGGTATCACAGGGACTTTTACGCGGTGAAAGACATTAATCTTGAAATAAAAAAGGGCGAGATACTGGGGATCGTCGGGAGAAACGGGTCCGGCAAGTCAACCCTGCTCCAGCTAATTTCCGATGTGCTGACGCCGACCAGCGGGAAAATTGAAGCGAGGGGTCATATCTCGGCGTTGTTGGAACTTGGTTCCGGGTTTAATCCGGAATATACGGGGTTGGAAAATATTTATTTTTATAGCGCTCTCATGGGTTATAAACGTGACCAGATTGATGCGGTTCTTAATGATATTCTTGAATTCGCTGAACTTGGAGATTTTATATATCAACCTCTTAAAACATACTCCAGCGGCATGAAAGCGAGGCTGGCGTTTGCAGTATCGGTTAATGTTGACCCGGATATTCTTATTCTGGATGAAGTGCTTGCGGTGGGAGATGAGCTTTTCAGAAGAAAGTGTTATGTAAAAATGGAAACATTTTTAAAGGGCAATAAAACTATTCTGTTTGTGAGCCACAACTCGAATACCATCAATCAGCTGTGTACAAGGGCAATTTTATTGGAAAGAGGGGCCTTAATGCTTGATGGATTGCCAAAAGATGTCACAACCAGCTACCAGAAATTGTTATTCGCCAATGAAGATGAAAAAAGTAATGTAATCAGTGATATCGTGAAAAATCTGGAGGGGTGTGACTCAGGTGAAGGTTTAAATTGCAGGAATGCAGGTGAAGGTGGTCTAAAGGATAAAATTTCTCATACTAAAAACGCTCATGAAAAACCCGCCATCTATAATGAAAAATTTTATATAAAAGGTTTTGTTTCAACAACGGTTTCTATCATTCAAGAAAAGAATATAAGAATTGAAGATTACTGGATTGAAGACAGGAATGGAATGATCGTCAATGTTCTTAGACACGGCGAACGATACAGTCTTAAATATATCGTATATTGCGTAAATAATGTTAAGGATGTCAAATTCGGAGCTCAAATTAAAGATGTCAAGGGCGTAATAATTTCCGGCGCTAATACAAAAGATTACTCGGGGATAACAATTGATAGGATGCAAAAAGGCGAGATGTATGTTATCTTGTATAAATTTGATTGTATTATGAAAACTGGAAATTATTTCATTAATATCATTGTTGTAGCTAGTGATAGGAAAAGTGGAGTAAGAGTTAATGATGCGATTGTTTTTAAGGTTTTTCCCAAGGACAAAATCAATTTTGTGGGTTATGTTACTCTTGGGCAGGTCATAGATGCAATTAAAATTCAATAGATATCTCTATACGAATATTTGCTCATGAAAGAACGTTTGAAATTTATGAATTTTTTCAGGAGCATGCCTGATTTTATAATTATTGGATGCCAAAAATCTGGAACAACGTCTCTTTATAATTATTTGATATCTCATCCTGATATCATGCCTTCGTCTAATAAGGAAATTCATTTTTTTGACAACAATTACAGCAAGGGGGTGAACTGGTATAAAAGTCATTTTCCGGTAGTCCGTAATGGGAAAATGACCGGAGAGGCAAGCCCCTACTATATCTATCATCCGCACGCGGCTGAGAGGTTGTATCAGACCTTGCCAGATGTGAAACTAATTATAATGCTCAGAAACCCGGTGTATCGTGCTTATTCGCACTATAATCATAACTTGAAAAAGAAACGTGAAAATTTATCCTTTTCTGATGCGATTAGCAAAGAATCAGAAAGATTGTCGCTGGACTTTAATAGATTAATGACGGAAAAAAACTATTACAGTTATAACCACCAGCATTATTCTTATATTTCTCGAGGAATATATATTGATCAATTGCAAATATGGGAAAAGTATTTTCCAAGAGATCAAATGTATATTATAAAAAGTGAAGAGTTTTATGGCAATAGTAAACCAATATTTTATGGTGTAATTAAATTTCTGGGTTTGCAGGAATATGATTTCAATATATCAAAAATCTATAATCAGGGAAGGTATGCCAATGATATTGATAAAGAAACGCGTGATAGACTGCATGAGTTTTATGCTCCGTATAATGAAAAATTATACCGTCATGTAGACAGAGATTTCCATTGGAATATCAACGATAATTAATTATGCTTGTTATCTGGATTTATTGTTGCTTGTATGGCTGATAGATTTAATAATATCTTTCCCCGATATCACGACGGTAATCCGCTCGTGCCCGTCTGGTGCATTACACCGGACATGGATAGGGTAATACATAGATTTCACAGTACAACGCCAGTCAGTCCTTCCGGGCGTTATGTCGGTTTAACGCGTTTACATGATGAAAACTGCACCCCTCTGCCCGGGGATGTTTCGGAAATTATAGTTGTCGATATGGATACAGGTGCATGCATGGCCGTTGCTGAAACCCGGGGGGCCGACACTCAGATGGGAGCGCATGTTCAGTGGGGAATGGACGACTCACAATTGTGTTATAATGATGTAGATACTGAAACATGGAATCCATTTGGCATAATAATTAATCCATTTACGGGAGGAAAAAAAATACTCGAAGGTACTATCTATACTGTTTCTCCTGATGGCAAATTTGCCGCAAGTCCATGTTTGAAAAGGACTGGCATTACACAGGCGGGTTACGGTGTTATAGTCCCGCGTGAAAATATTCGCTTTAATAATGGAGCCGCCGATGATGACGGAGTTTATATTACTGATTCGTCAACAGGGGAAAAAAACTTGTGGCATCTTTTAAAAAAATTGCTAGAGATGCCGGGATAGACATGAATGCGTATGGGAGGGGCGATTTTTATTGATTTCATGTGAAATGGAATTCCCGTGGAGACCGTCTGCTCTTCGTTGTAAGATATCTAACAGATACAGGGGAAAAATATCCGATGGTAGTGACTCTCGTGCCAGACGGGTCGGATATTAGAATTGCAGTCCCTCCGCATGTATGGGCATTGGGAGGAAACCACCCGAGTTGGTGTCCTGATGGCGACAATATAATCATGAATCTCAATTACCATGGTAAAGGCCTTTCGTTTTATCAGGTATTATATGACGGTTCAAATTTTACATTGATGACTGATATTAAAGCAACCAAGGGACATCCCTCCCTTCATCCTTCTGGCAGATATATATTGACAGACGAGTATCCATTTGAAGAAGGAGCCGCTGATGATGGAACATCCAGGATATTGTTGATTGACAGGAAGAAAAAAAAACAATATGACATTATACGTATAAACGCAAGCCCGACTTATATAGGAAAAAATAAGGAATTGAGATTGGATTTGCACCCGAGCTGGGATCGGCAGTATCAATATATTATTTTCAATGCTATATATGACAACACAAGAAAAGTGTTTGTAGCAGATTTATCTAGTTTGCTCGATTGATAATTTATATTCTAGTATATTCGAAAAAATGATTTGGATGAAGAGATTTGATCATGAATAGACAGAAAAGAGGCCAGAATCTTATTTTTCTCCTTTCTCAGCCGAGGTCGGGATCAACCATGACACAGAAGATCCTCGGTTCTCATCCCCAGATCCATACTCAATCGGAACCGTGGATTTTATTACATCATCTGCACGCCTTAAAGCCTGAAAATTATATGTCAGCCTATAATTCTGATTTGTATGCAAAAAATTTGAAAGAATTTATCTCAACTCTGGACGGAGGAGAAGAGGAATATAAAGAGAAAATTGCCGGGGTACTTGAAGGATTCTACCTTTCATTGTTAAATAAATCAGGGAAACGCTTTTTTCTTGATAAAACCCCCCGATATTATCTGATAATCAGAGAATTGTTTGAATACTTTCCGGAAGCAAAATGCATTTTTTTGTGGAGGAATCCCGCGGCTGTTCTCGCTTCAATTGTTCACACGTGGATAAAAAGGGACTGGTATCGACTTGCCTTTTATAAAAGCCCCCTGCTGGATGGTCCGCGATTGCTTGTTGATGGGAAAAAAATATTTTCAGAAAGATATTTAAATATTAAATATGAAGATTTACTTGCGAATCCTGAAGGTAATGTAAAAAATATTTGCGAATATCTTGGTTTGCCGTTTAATGAAGAAATGCTGATATATGGCAATGGCGATAGTTTAAAATGGAAAGGCGGCGATCAAGGAACGGTGTATGAAAAGGACAGGCCCGATTCTTTTCACGCTGAGCAATGGATGCAAGAGCTTGGTAATCCTCAGCTCTGGCGTGTTGTAAGAGATTATGTCCAATATCTCGGCACAGGGATTTTGTCGGAAATGGGATATTCGTATAATGAAATCATGGAAATACTTGAAAATAATAGGCCTGATATCGATATCGAACGCCATACAGTAAGTCTTATGCAACTTCTGGATGATGCCAGGGATGTGATAATCGCAAATCGTATGATGGTAAAACAACTGGAAAGTACAAAAAAAGAGAAGGATGAGCTGCTGAAAGAGAAGGATGAGCTGCTGAAAGAGAAGGGTGAGCTGCTGAAAGAGAAGGATGAGCTGCTGAAAGAGAAGGATGAGCTGCTGAAAAAGAAGGATGAGCTGCTGAAAAAGAAAGATGAGGAATTGAAAAACAATGTTAATGAAATAAAATCAATAAAATCTAGCTATGCGTATAAAATTGGGAAATCAGCAACCTGGTTGCCACGGAAAAGTATAATATTATTCAAGTGGTCCCTTGAAAATCTAATAAAAATCATTAATAGAAATGCTTTATTAATTTTACCCAAGTCATATAGGGATAAATTATCATTAAAATCCCGGGGTGTAGTATTCATAAATAAAAGTACAATCAATAAAAAAATTAAACATTTGCAGAAATATAACAATAAGCCAAGGCAACCAAGATTAATTGTATCTTTAACTTCATTTCCCCAGAGAATTAAAGAGGTTCATTATACCATTTATTCATTGCTGAGTCAAAAAATAAAGCCTGATATGCTTATACTATGGCTTGGCGAAGAACAATTTTCTGGTAAATATAAAAGTTTACCGAAAAATTTATTGAGACTGCAAGAAAAAGGTTTAATAATTAAATGGTTTCGAGATATAAAATCATTTAAGAAACTATTGCCCGCCATTATTGAATATCCTGATGACATTATTGTAACAGCCGATGATGACATTTACTATCCTGAAAATTGGCTCCAATTGTTGTATGATTCATATTTGAAAAATCAAGATTCAATCCATTGCCATCGGGCACATAAAATTATTTTTAATGATAATGGGAGTATTAAGCCATATTTAGAATGGGAGCATAGGTCGAGTATCGTAGTTCCTTCTGCAAGATTGGTTTTTACCGGATGTGGAGGTGTTCTATATCCTCCGCGTTTTTATTATAAAGATCTTTTAAATGAGGAACTCTATCTGGATCTAACACCTACAGCTGATGATATCTGGTTTTGGGCAATGGCGATTTTAAATGGCAGAAAAATTCAAGTTGTAGACAATAATATATCACAATTGGTCTATATTAATCCCGCAAGAGAATATGGCCTTGATCAGGGTCTTACCCTTTTTAGGGGAAATGGGTATGGAGGACAGAATGATATACAGATTCAAAAGATATTGTCATATTATCCAGATATAATCAATATATTGCAGGACGAGAAGGAATTGTAATAATGACAATTAAAGTGTCTGTGATTGTGCCTGTTTATAATACGGAAAAATATTTAAGTCAATGCATAGAATCTATTTTGAATCAGACTCTCACCGACTTAGAACTAATAATCGTAAATGATGGATCTTCCGATGGATCGCTGAAAATTATTGAAAAATACAAGAATATTGATGATAGAATTGTTTTAATTAACAATGATAAGCCGAGCGGAAATCCCGGGACTCCAAGAAATCAAGCACTTCGAGTAGCAAGAGGCCACTATATTGGATTTGTGGATAGTGATGATTGGGTTGAATCAGAAAATTTTGAACTCCTTTATAATAAGGGTCTTGAGAATAATTCGCAAATAGTTTTGATGAGAGGATTTTATAAGAATTTCGATGGCAAAACGCAGACCTTTGCGTCATCGATTGGCCAGCATGAAATTTACAATAAAGAACAGCTGTTTGCTAAATACTCAAGCAATGCAATCTGGGATAAGCTATTTAAAAAAGATTTTTTAGACCTATATGAGTTGCAACTTGCCGAGACTAAAATAGGGGTTGATATCCCTTTCGTGATTTCAGGTATATTGTTGGCTGAAAGAATCAGTATAGTTGACGGCATTACCTACCACTACAGACAAAATGTTGAAAATTCTACTCTCCACAAACGCGAAAGTGGAAATTATTCATTTCTCAAACATGTATATGATATTACGGAAAGTATATTAGTAAAATATGACATTCTAAACAATTATAAAAATATTATAACCTATAAAAGAATCAACAGCATGTTTTACCTGGCCAGTCAAATAACAAATAAAAGTAAAAAATTTCATTTCTATAAATCGATGAAAAAGCAATTTCGTTTGATAAATGATAAAGAATTCACTTTATTCTTGGAAAAGATCAGGAAAATTGAATTGAAGAAAAATTATATAAGCTTAAAAAAGTATCCACTATGGCTAAAAATATTATTTCATAATACCAAGAGAAACTGAATTGTGATGGTATGACTATTCTATATATAACAGGGTCTAGAAAATGAACCTGTATTTTAAACCTGAATAATATTAAAAATAATGAGGTTGTAAAATAAATGATAGAAAAAATTGGTACTCAAGGTTATGAGACACTATCGAAACCTGATAGTACGGTTTTAAGATATTTAGATCTTGTCATGAAATCAAATGATAATCCAGTTTACTATGAAATTGGAGTTGGCATAGGGGCGACAACTCTTCCTGTTGCTGAAAAATTGAATAATAAAGGAAAAATTATATTATTAAGCCGCGAGCATCATGTAAAGGAACTTGCCGAGGATCTTGCTGAACGTGGATTTGCTAATATTGATTCTTCTATGGGAAATCCATTAAAAACATATTCAGGGTATCATTTCGAATTAGCCATGGGTGCCTTAGAAAAAAAATTGCCAAAATTTGATTTAGCATATATTGATGGGGGACATGTTTTTCATCTTGATGCTCCGGCAACGTGTATTCTCAAAGAACTTTGCAGACCTAATGCATATATGATTTTTGATGATTACAACTGGAGTCTCGCTAAATCTCCTACCTTGCGGCCTTCAAAACGACCGGACACATTAAAAGAATATGATCTGCGTCAAATTGAAGCATGCCATGTTATGATGGTATGTAAAATATTTATGGATGTCGATAGCAGATTTAAATTTTTGGGTTTTGAGAATGGATCCGCAATATATCAATATTGTGCGTAATATACTTATTTACTAATGCAAAAAGAACAGCAAAAAAAATTATAATTCTGATGATACTTGTGCAACACACCGATTGCGTCGGAAGGAAAGTCCTAAACTCGATTTTAATATATAAACACAGTAAGCCGTATCTTTCAGATCAAGATAATGATCATAATCCGATTTAAAATAAAAATAATCTCTGTCATGTCCGCTTATTCCGAATTCATCGGACCATTTATATCGTATATTGCGGTATAAGATTCGAAAAGCACGACCGTTTGTGCTATATAAATTAAATATTAATTGGCTCAATGCAAGATTGGCAAAGCTCTTTTCAATTTTATCATACATGCCAGAATTTATTGATTCTTGCTGTATTGCGGATAAAACGCTGTATATGCACAAGGGGTGCTTCTGGCGAACAGACCTGGAAGTTAAAGATAATTTTAGATTGTTTCTGTAAAAGAGAAGTTTTTTATCCAGCACCGAGATTCTCTGAGCCATCAGCAGCGCCCTGCACATAAAAAGTGTATCATTCGTATGCGGTACTTCCTGAAATTTTAGATTGTTTTTGGCAATGAAATCCCTCCTAAACAGCTTGTTCCAAACAACATTATGTGAAAAATTAAAAATCTTATCAGGAATATCATTGACGGAAAATATTTTTTGTTTTGGAAGAAAATCCCGCCTTATTATCCAGTCGGAGAGCATCTCGTTTCCAGTGGCATCATCAATTCGCCAAACATCAAATATTATTATATCAGCCTTTTGATCTTCAGCATACTTGTAACTCTCTTCCAGCATTGTTGGTTTAAAATAGTCATCCGAGTCAAGAAAAGATAGGTATTTCCCGCGAGCTTTAGACAAACCGGCATTTCTGGCCGTTCCTGCGCCATGATTGCTCTGCTCAAGAACTGTTATTCGTGGATCTTTTAATGCGTACTCCCTTAAAATTTTCAATGAATTGTCGGAAGAGCCATCATTAATACAAAGGATTTCTATCTCTCTTAATGACTGTTCTATAAGACTATTCAGACATTGGGGAAGATGTTTCCCGGCATTATATACAGGGATTATTACAGATACCTTGATATTTCTCACTTCTTATTCATCCTCTTTGCTGAATAGCCCGTACCACTTCCTCCCCGATAGCACATTCCTCAGCACCCCTTTCAGCAGAAGGTGGAGCAGCCTGCTCCGCAGTTTCAGCGCGGCATGGGGCCACCTGGTCCTCCGCAGGGCCTCGACGGCTGCCCCGCGGGATGTTTTATTGAAGAATGATTTCAGGAGCAAGCCGAAGGGGAAAGACATCGCTTCCTCCATGTTCTCGATCCTGCCGAGGCCAAAGGTTTCATTATGGTGCAATGCCCGGAATGCCCTTGCCAGTACAATGGGCGGGTTGACGATCAGCCGGGTCAGGGTCCTGTCAAACGCGGGCCGCAGCTCGCGGGAGCTCAGGGCGTGGTTCCGGACGTATTCCGCAAAGATTCCGGCAGCGGCCAGCGCGCCCTCCTGGAAGAAGCGGACGCTGTCCCGCCAGACCCGGCCCTCTCCCTCGAACGCCTCTTCGATTACCGTGATCGATTTTCCCCTGCGCGTATAGCCCCGCGCGCTGCCCCGGTCAGTGTTGGCCAGGGTCTCGAGCACGCTCTCGAAATGTATCGGGAACAGGGCTTCAAGCGGGTCCCGGTTGCCGTCCGGGCCGTACGATTTTTTTATCGCGGTGCGCGGCTGTTCGTTCAAAAAGTCATGCAGACCGAGGTAGCAGCCGCGGATTGTTTTACCCGGCAGGATGGCGGCAAGGTTGTCCTGCACCGAGCCGCGCCAGCCGATATCGACGATAAAGAGCGGGCTCCTGTCGTCACGTATGCCGTGCGCGGACAGATAGGTCAGGAGCATTTTCCGTTTCCCGGCCGTTTCGCGTTTCAGCTTTTTGATAAATGCCCTGTCGCTGAATAGATTCCGCATTCTTTCATCATCACCCGGATTTTTTATTTTTTCCCGGGCATCAATGCAGTGGCTCTGGATCATGGATGCGTACCCGGAGATGTCGATGTCCAGGGACATGAAAAGATCCTCCACCGACTGTTCCGTGTGCAGGCTCCAGAGCCGCCGCATCTCTTTTAATGAGCAATCGAACAGGGTTGCGGCAAAGGTGGATTTCCTGCTGACCTGAAGGACCTCGCAATCAGGGATCGGTATGCCCAGGGGATTGCGTTTTCGTATCTCTTCATGGATCCGGCTGAAAAAGTATCCCTCCCTGCTGAAATAATAGATACGGCCGATCCCGTTCTTTATCGCCTCTTCGATAACGAACAGGACGAAGGCGTAAAAGATCAATGAATGGCGGGCGCCGAGACTGAAGAGCTTTTTTTGTGTGCCGGTCAGGCCGTGCGGCGGCCTGATGGATCTCAACCTGCCTGAAAGCTCGCGCGCCAGCGGATCGATGCCGCCGCCGGACAGCCGCGCCCTGCCGAGCCGTTCACGTCGCAGCCGGAGACGGTTTTCTTTCCTGTTGACGTGCCTCTTGGCTGAAATGCCCATACGCGCGGGCACAGACCGGTCGGAAACGGCGTGGTCGCCGATATGCAGGTGCTCGCGCGGCAGCAGAGAATATGCCTCATGGACCGCACGGAAGAGCCTGCCGGAAGACTTGCTCAATAGATGCCCGGAGGATGTGTGCCCGGTCATGGCGCGATCGTCGGCCCCGGCGTGCGCGAGAATGCGGCGCACCTGGTCCGGGGACATGTAGAAATCCGACAGGAAGATGCTATGCCTTGCGCTGTATCCCGAGAGCAGGGGGGAGATTTTGTTGTCGGCGTAGGCGATGGAGCACTCGTGCCGTATCTCGGCTTCGATGACATCGGCGCGTATTTTTTTTGCCTCCGCCGCATTCCGCACTGTGAGCACTGTTGAAGCAAGCTTTTCCATGACATCTTCTATGATATACTCGCCGTCGAGTCCGCGGGCGCGGTTATGCCGCGCGATTGTCTCCTCTATTTCCTGCCGCTTTCCGAGGATCTGGAGGGGATCATGAAATTCAGGCTTCAGGCGTCCATGGTATGTAAGATAGATATAGCGCGACGAGAATAGCTTCACCTCGTCAGGATGGCAGGGCCTGCGTAAGAGCGTGTCCCAGACGTCCACGCTGAGCAATGTGTAATCAGTCTGCATATGGCGTGATGATTCGCGGCGCATTGCGGCCGGCTGTTATACAATCACGAACGGTCGTTTTTGGCAATGAATAAATACGAATTACGGCCGCCCCCGGGTTTTTATATGATGATGGGATGCGGAGATTAAATTCTTATGGCGCTATATTGAATCTTCGGGGGGCCACCCGGCGGTCGTACGGCGCAGTTTCTCAACACGGTTTGTCGTCATTTTTGATTTTTACTCGACATCTCAAGTATTTTAGTGTATATTAATATACTGGCATGCCGGCGCCGTTAATGTATTTGACAGATGCTCCGGCCGCCATCATAGTGTTCAGCTAATTCCGAGGAGGATTCCCATGTGGGATTACACCGATAAAGTAAAACAGCTTTACATGAACCCGAAGAACGTGGGCAGGATCGACGACGCGAACGCGGTGGCCGAGGTGGGCAGCATCGTGTGCGGCGACGCCCTGAAGCTGTATCTGAAGATCGACGACAAGAACATCATCCGCGACGCCAAGTTCGAGACCTTCGGCTGCGGCAGCGCGATCGCGTCATCATCGGCCCTGACGGAGATGATCATCGGCAAGACCGTTGAGGAGGCGGAGAAGATCACCAACAGGGACATCGCCGATTACCTGGGGGGGCTTCCCGAGGAGAAGATGCACTGCTCGGTCATGGGCAACGAGGCGCTCGAGAAGGCGATCAAGGTCTGGCGGGGAGAGAAGGTGACCGACCACGCGGACGTCGAGGGGGAGATCGTCTGTCACTGCTTTGGCGTGACCGAGAACCTGATCCGCGATGTCATCAGGGAGAACAACCTCAAGACAGTTGAACAGGTCACCAACTACACCAAGGCGGGCGGGGCCTGCGGTTCCTGCATCCCGAAAATTGAGGATATCCTGAACGAAATGGCGGGCGAGGCCGGCACGGCTGAGAAAAAACCCGCGGAGAGGAAGCCGCTCACCAATATCAAGCGCATGCAGCTCGTCGAGGAGACGATAGCCAACATCATCAGGCCCATGCTCCAGAAGGACGGGGGCGATATCGAGCTCATAGACGTTGACGGCAGGAACGTGCACGTGGGCCTGCGCGGCCAGTGCGTCAACTGCAGAGTTTCTGATGTGACCCTTAAAAACCTTGTCGAGGCAAAGCTCCGGGAGTTCGTCGAGGAGGACATCACGGTACTCGAGGTGAAACCATAGGCACGGACATAAAGGGGGGACGGAAGTGAATACGACGGTATATCTTGACAACAACGCGACAACCATGGTCGCGCCGGAAGTCCTGGACGCGATGATGCCCTTTCTGACAGAGCGCTACGGGAACCCGTCGAGCATGCACGGCTTCGGCGGGTCCGTCGCGAAGGACATCGAGCGGGCCAGGCAGAGCGTTGCCAGGCTCATCGGCGCCGATCATGACTATGAAATAGTCTTTACCGCGACCGGGACCGAGAGCGACAACATGGCCATACAGGGGGCGCTCGCCTATTACCGCGACAGGCGCCATGTGATCACCTCGCGGGTCGAGCACCCCGCGGTCCTTTCCCTCTGCAAGAAGCTTGAAAAAGAAGGCTACCGGATCACCTACGTGCCCGTTGACCATGAGGGTAATCTGGATATGGGCGTTTTGAAGGAGGCGGTCGACGACGATACCGCGATCGTCTCGATCATGTACGCCAACAACGAGACAGGCGTTATATTCCCGATCGATGAGATTGGCCTGTTTTTAAAAGAGCGGGGTATTCCGTTTCATGTGGACGCGGTGCAGGCGGCGGGCAAGGTGCCGATCGACGTGAACAGGATCCAGTGCGATCTGCTCACGATCTCCGGCCACAAGTTCCACTCGCCCAAGGGGATCGGCGCGCTCTACGTGCGAAGGGGGACCAGGATGCGCCCCATACTATTCGGCGGACACCAGGAAAAGGGCCGCAGGCCCGGCACGGAGAACGTGCCCGGCATTGTCGGCATGGGGAAGGCGGCCGAGCTGGCGCTGACACACCTACCCGAGTACGCCGGCAGGGTGAGCGCGCTCCGCGATCGTCTCGAAAATGGAATCCTCGCTTTGTTTAAGAACGCGGGGCTGAACGGCAACCGGGACCGGCGGGTACCCAATACAACGAACGTCGGCTTCGAATATATTGAGGGCGAGGCGATTCTCCTCTATCTTGACGGGCAGGGTATCGCCGCTTCTTCCGGTTCGGCCTGCTCGTCAGGCACTCTTGAGCCGTCGCATGTTCTGCGCGCCATGGGCGTGCCCTTCACATCGGCCCACGGCTCGATCCGCTTCAGCCTGAGCCGCTTCACGGCGGAACGCGACGTCGATCATGTCCTTGCCGTGATGCCGGACGTGGTGAACCGCCTGCTCGATATCTCCCCGTACTGGGACAGCGAAAAGAAGGAAGGGCGGCCGATCACCCTGTGACCGCGCTGGGGCACGGTAATTTTGTATTGAATTATATCAGATGTGCCGTACAATGTACCCATGACGATTTCCCGGTCAATAAAATTAACCTGCATCGCGGCCCTGTGCGCGGGGGGCGTCCTGCTCTACCTCGCGGCCGGGATCCTCTGCTATGGCGACGGCGGTCCGGTCGACAGCGCCGATGCCGCGATTGTGCTGGGAGCCGCGTCGTGGGGCGACAGGCCGTCCCCGGTGTTTCGTGAAAGGATAAATTACGCGGTGGACCTGTATAAAGGCGGCATGGTGAGGAAGATCATCTTCACCGGCGCGCGCGACAGCGCGGACGAGCCGCCCGCGTCCACGGTGGCGAAGCGGTACGCCGTGGGACTGGGAGTCCCTGAAGCCGATTGCATAGAAGAAGACAGGTCGCGGACAACGGAGGAGAACCTCCTGTATGCGCGGGAGATCGCGCGCCGCGCGGATATATCAACCTTTCTGGTCGTCAGCGACCCGATCCACATGAAGCGCGCCATGACCCTGGCGCTTGACCTGGATATGAACGCCCGCCCGGCGCCCACGCCGACCACGCGCTACCGTACCTTCGGGAACAGCGCGCGGTTTCTTTTTCGGGAAATGTACTATTCCATAACGTACCGTATAAAAAAACTGATACAGGGAAAGACCAGGGACAAATCCTGCTGACCGGAGCGAGCCTCTCAAAGGAGTGCAATGTACGCAGCATTTTTCGACCTTGACCACACCATCCTGAGCATTTCGAGCGGGCGGATCATGTTCAGAGGATCGTACGATCGCGGCATCATAGGAAGACGCGAAGTCAGAAAGGCCTTCGTGATCAACGCGCTGTACCGGATCGGCCTCATGAGCGCCGGCACCGCGGTCGGCTACTGGATGAAGTGGTACCGCGGGCTCGATGTCGACGGCGTCGCGCCGCTGGTCGCCGAATGGGCCGGAGAGCTCCTGAGATACGTGCGTGAAGACGCGCGGAAGGAGATCGCTTTTCACCGCGGTCAGGGAGGGATGACCGTCATCCTCTCTGCGTCCCCTGACTTCATCTGCGACCGGATGAAGGAGCATCTTGGCATGGATGATGTCATCTGTACGGAACTCGAGGTCGCGGACGGCCGCCTCACCGGGAGTCTGAAGGGAGAGTACTGCTTCGGCCCGGAAAAGCTTGCCCGGGTCCTCCGCTATTGCGGGGAGCGGGGTCTCCGGATGGAGGATGCGTATTATTATGCCGACTCGATCGCCGACCTGCCCGTGCTTGAGGCCGTGGGCCACCCGGTATGCGTGACCCCTTCACGGGCGCTCGAACGCAGGGCCAGACGGCGGGGATGGAGGGTCGTCCGCTGGTGATGGCGCCGTTGGCGGCTGCTGGTAACGCGGGACGGGCGCTCTGGCAGCCTCTCCGGTCAGAATTAAACTGATATTTTCAGCTAGAACCTCCGATTAATAGAATGGATACTCGTGGATGAGGAGGTTGCCATGCTGAGAAAAAGCACCGTCATTCATATCATGGACGCCAGCGACAGGATACTCTTCAACCGGGAGGACGCGGACGATATACACGCCATTCTGGAAGGATCGTCGTTAGAACAGGTAAACCGGTGTTATGCGTCATATCTGAAAGAGATCGTCCGACAGTGCCGGGTGTAGGCTCCCGATAGTTTCCTGACGATACACCCCCCCCCTCTGAAAGAAGAGCTGATGAAACATATCTGCCGGAATTCGCCTTCTGGAGATACCGGCGGTGTATTTATTACCTGTCCAACCAGGTACTATCATCTTAATAAGGAATGTGCCATGGCTGCAAGCAACTCGCCGGGACTGCTTCAGGGCCCGGAACAGATCATCGAGATGGCGTCGGGCTATCAGAAGAGCAGGATAATCCTGACGGCGTTCGAGCTGGAAATCTTTACCGTTATAGGGGACGGTGCGCGCACGTCCCCGGAAATTGCTGAAAGGATCAACGCAAAATCCAGGTCAACCGAACGACTGCTGAACGCGCTGTGCGCCCTGGGATTGGTCACTAAAAACGGGGAGCGGTATTCGAACACGGAAATATCCTCGCGCTACCTGGTGAAGGGGTCGGAGCAGTACCTGGCGCGGATAGGGCACATGATAAACATGTACCGATCGTGGGCGACCCTTACCGCCGCGGTCCGGGCCGGCACATCTGTTACGGAACGTGAAAAAGATGAATTTTCCCTCAACCATTTCATCGGAGCGATGCACCACCGCGCGAAATTGACCGCCGGAGATCTCATCTCTCATATAGACCTGACGAACGTGAACCTCGTGCTTGACGTCGGCGGAGGATCGGGCGTGTATTCCATGGCGTTCGCGAGCGCGAAGCCCGGCCTGCGCGCCGTGGTGTTTGACCTGCCGGACGTAACCGCTCTCACCAGAAAGTATATCGAGGAGGGCGGCTTTTCCGGGAGCATATCGACAATGGACGGCGATTACAGCAGGGACGGCTTCGGCGCCGGGTATGACATCGTGTTTATGTCCGCCATCGTGCATATTAACTCATACGAGGAGAATGTCGCGCTCGTCAGGAAGGCCCGCGAGTCCCTGGCAGGGGGCGGGAGGATCGTCATACAGGACCACATCATGACGGAAGACCGCACCTCGCCGGCGCGCGGCGCGATCTTTGCGCTCAATATGCTGGTAAACACCCGCGGGGGCGATACCTACACCGAAAGAGAGATGCGTGAATGGCTTGAAAAGGCCGGCTGCGTTTCAATTGAACGGATTGTCACCGGCATGGAAAACGATCTCATGGTCGGGACAGTGCCCGCCTGACCGGTCATGCGGTTGCAGAGGGGAGCCGGGCAGGAAAAGTGATTTCCCATGAGGTCCCGTCTCGCCGGCCAATGGCGCAGGTTCCGTGGATCTGCTTGATCAGTACGCTTACCAGTTGAAGCCCCAGGGTTGCGGTGGCGGCGGGATCAACCTCTTGCGGCAGGCCGATGCCGTTGTCGCTGATGGTGAGTACGATCGTATCCTCGCCTGAACGCCGTAATGTCACTTTAATGTGGGGGCCGCTGACGTTCTCTGTGAAGGCGTATTTCAGCGAGTTCGTCACCAGCTCGTTCAGTATCAGACCGCAGGGTATGGCCTGGTCGATGCCGAGATATATCTCCTCACACTCGATGATCAGCTCCGGCCTGTTCGGGCCGACCGCGTAGCCGGCATACAGTTCCTCCAGGATCGTGCGGAGATAGGCGGCGAAATCGATGTCGGATATGCTCTCCGACTGATAGAGCTCCTCGTGAACGAGGGCCATTGCCCGTATGCGGTTGACCGAATCGTTGAACAGCCGCCGCAGGTTCTCGTCCGTGATGCCTCCCGATTGAAGATTGAGCAGGCTGATGATAATCTGAAAATTATTTTTCACCCGGTGATGGATCTCTTTTAACAGCACTTCCTTTTCCCTGAGAGAGTCCTTTATCTGCTCTTCCGCGATCTTCCGCTCGGTGACGTCGCGCATGCTCGCCTGGATGAAGGTTTTTCCGCGCATGACGAATTTCGAAAGGAGTACGGTGGACGGGAACTCTTCGCCGTTTGACCGTCGATGGCGGAATTCAAAGAAGCACCATCCATCAGTAACGGCCTTCTGTATCATCGTAATAGCCTTGTCGCGGGACGTTTCGCCGTCCGGCTGGAGTTCAGGCGCCAGTTCCCAGGGGCCGGCAAAGGGCGTGGTATCTTTATCCGGATCAATTTTAAACATCTCAAGCGCGGCGCGGTTGACCGCAATGTATTTGAAAGACGGAGGCGGCTCAATGATGACGATGGCCTCGCGCGATGATTCGAACAGCAGCCGGTACCGTTCCTCGCTTTCCTTGAGAGCATCCTCGGCCCTCCTTCTTTCGGCTATTTCGGTTTCGAGGTTCAGGTTTGTTTCGCTCAGCTCCGAAGCAATTTCCTCGAGTTCTCTGGTCATTGAGCGTGCGCGGCCGATGGCCGCACGATACTGCGAGACCAGGAACCAGAGGAGGGCCGTTATGCCCATGAAGGTTGCCGTGACAATGATGACGCGGTTGGGGAACGCCGTTTCCGGAAATCGAAGCTGAGGAATTAACCCCATGATATGCGCGGTCCCAATTCCCGCATATGAAGCGACGCACAGAGCGAACATGATCCACTGGGCACGCAGTCCGAGCAGGATGGAGGTTATTATTGTCGCCAGAACATAGATGATCATCGCGGGCGCGCCCGGACCGCCGACATAGCTGCCGTACACGGCGGTGAGATAAATGATTATTGGAGGAAGGTACCCGGCGGGGCGCCAGTGACCGCGGTAGGTCAGGCATATGCTGATGGCCATTATCAGCATGATGGCCAACGTTATGATAAATGAGTCCAGCGGCAGAAAGCCAAGTAACCAGCCACACAAGAAGATACCATTGAATATCAGCGCTATGATGAACGTGATGATTGATATGACCCTTGTCATATATTCCTGGCGCGCGATATCGGGATTTTCCGCGCGCGGAGCTGTCAGGGTGTTCCAGAATTTAATAAATTGATTTATCTTCGGTGCGGTCATTTTCAATAATAATGCTGATTTATTGTATTTTGTACACTGCTGTCGGATCAAGTCAAGCAAAAGTCAATATATAGCAGGGGGGGGTCAGAGTAAATTTCTCGGTAAATAATAAAAAACCCCGGGAAATCCCGGGGTCAGAGTAGATTCCACATACCGTGTTATCGCGCTACTTCATTTATGAGCCTGCCCAGCTCAGCATCGTGGGCTTGCACCGCCTTCTGGTTTGCTTCATAACTGCGCTGGACCTCGATCATGTCCACCATTTCGCGGATCATGTTGACATTTGATTTTTCCAGGAAGCCCTGGACCACTTTGATGTTTTGTGGAGGAAGGGGCGGTCCGGAATATTCGGTCTCCTTCCAGAGAGAATCCCCTTCCTTTTTGAGCTCCCGGATTTTTTCGAAGTCCGCCAGTTTTAATCGGTCGAAAACAATCGGCTGGCTCCAGTCGTTGTTTGACATGCTCACGAGCGAGTTGGGATCAACCGCGCTGTTGATTATAATTTCGCCGCGCTCGTTCACAATGAAATTATTGTGCTGAACGCGTATAATGCCGTTTTCACCGAGGACCGGATAGCCGTTGTGGTTCATCAGGATGCCTTCCTGGTTGATGGTAAAGGCTCCATTCCGGGTATATCGCTCGCCGCGCTCGGTCATTACGGTCAGGAAGCCCCTCCCGTCCAGTGCCAGGTCGAAATCGTTTTCCGTGCGCTGGAGGGCTCCCTGGTCGAAATCGGTGTAGACCTCATTGACTTCCACGCCGGTACCGAGTTTTCCCACATACGGCATGGTGTCATAGGAACCGGCCGGGGTAATGCCCAGCCCGCTTTCGTTGATTCGACGAATCAGCATGTCAGGAAAGGCCTTGAATACCGCAAGGTCCTTCTTGAAGCCGGTTTTATCAACGTTTGCGAGGTTGTTTGCCACCACGTCCAGTCGCGCCTGCTGGGCAATCATGCCGCTCGCGCCGGTGTATATTCCTCTAAGCATACTGTGCCCCCTGTACTATGTCGCTTTTATTATCGGCCGGCGGCTGTTTGATGATAATTAAAATTTAATGCTGGTGGGTGTATCTGGCAGTATCTGTGCGATGTTTGGCGGGTATCCCCAGATGAATTTCCAGCATATAATATTATCAATTTTATCTTTGATTATAACATAATTACAATACCGATAGTTATCGGTATTATTACCATTAAATATTTTATTTAGGTATTTTTTCAATGCATATGCTAATATTAATGAAACCGACATTTTTAGCAATTTTCTCAGATCCAGAATATACTCATAATCATCCATGCGCAGCTGAATATGAAAAATATGCCAGTCGTCAACATTGCTTCTTTTTTGGTATTTAACCAGCGTCCCCAATTGCCCGGGATCGGGGATATCATTCATTGTTTCCTTTATCAATGTAATGATTAATTTTGATCGAGATGTCTTCTGTTGTTTTGCTGCGAATGTGATTTTTTCTAGAACATCGGAATGAATATTAATCGTTGTTTCCATGCTGTCCTCGCGTGAATGGTTATATGAGGAGTAACGAACAGGAAGCCGGGTATGTTAAAATATTTTCACGCTCTGGATGACGTCATTAAGCATGTGCCTGCTTAGAAAAAAAGGCGGGATGAAACACCCCGCCTTTTTGTTTTTTGGGATAAAATAGGTTATGAGAATTACAACCCGCCGCCCTTGACCCGGGTGATGGCGGCGCCGAGTAATGTTAATTTTTCATCAAGCCGTTCATAGCCGCGGTCGCAATGATAGATGCGGCGAATCTCCGTTTCCCCCTGCGCAGCGAGAGCAGCCACAACCAGTGCCGCTCCGGCCCGAAGATCCGACATCATGACAGGGGCTGACATGAGTTTCTTGACTCCCTTGATGATCACCACGCTCCCTTCCACGGTAATATCGGCGCCCATTCGTCGCAGCTCCGCCACATGGGTGAAACGGCGTTCGAAGATGGTCTCTATGACCACATTGATGCCCGGGATAATTGTCGCCAGCGCCATAATGGGCGCCTGCAGGTCCGTGGGGAATCCCGGATAGGGCATGGTGCGTATCACCGTGCCCTTCAGCGCTTTTGAAGGCCTTATGGACACCCAGTCTCTGCCGGATTCGATCGTGAAGCCCATCTCCGAGAGGGCGCTCATGCACGCTCCCACATGCTCGGGCATGGCGCCGGTTATGGTAACGGAGCCCCTGGTGGCGGCGCTCGCGATGAGATAGGTGCCCGCTTCAATCCGGTCCGGAATAATTGTGTAGGTGACGGGATCGAGCTTTTTAACTCCTTCAATTTCTATGCGTTCGGTGCCGAGTCCTGAAATTTTTGCGCCCATTTTCATGAGGAAGTTGCCCAGGTCGACTATGTCGGGTTCCATCGCGCAGTTTTCGAGGACGGTCTTTCCCTTCGTGAGGACGGCGGCCATCATCAGGTTTGCGGTCGCGCCCACGGAAACCGCCCGCATCTTGAATTCAGACCCCCGGAGAGATGAAGTTCGCGCCTTGACGTAGCCGTGTTCGAGACTTATTTCGGCGCCCAGGGCCTCAAAGCCGGAGAGGTGTATATCCATCGGCCGCTCTCCAATTGCGCATCCACCCGGGAGTGAAACGTCGGCTTCTCCGGTCCGTGCGAGAAGAGGGCCCATTACGTAATAGGACGCCCGCATCGTCTTTACCAGTTCATATGGCAGTTCGGCGTTCTTTATTGAGCTTATCCTGATGCGGAGAGTGTTCTTCTCTGTGTTGAAGTCGTATTCGGCCCCGAGGCATTGAATGACTTCGAGCATGGTGCGTATGTCTTTCAGGTCGGGGATATTCTTGAGCGTTGTTTCTCCATCGGCCAGCAGGCTCGCAACGATGATGGGAAGGGCGGCGTTTTTAGCTCCTGATATTTTTACTTCTCCGGAAAGCGCCCCTCCTCCTTTTATCCTATAGATATCCATGAACGTCCAATCTCCAGAAATTGTTATTACATAAGTGCCAGAGTTCCATGTCGTGACAAGAGATTTTTTATTTTTTTATTTCGGCACATATATTATTCGGCCAATTTGCAGCGATTTTGCGTTCTTGATGCCGTTCAGACGGAGGATGCGCGAGGTCTTTTTATTATAGCGGCGGGCGATTTCTGAGATTGTATCGCCTTTTTTGACCTGGTATTCAATGACGCCGCCCAGCCCGTTTTTATACAGGTCGTCCGAATCTTCGTCAATCCTGTCTCTGGCTTCAGCGGGCACGACGAGGTGGTATTGTGCTATTGCCGGGGGTGTCTTTGTAGTCCTGAGATCCGGGTTCAGCTCCCGAAGGGTCCTGAGGGGAACCCCGGAAATTCGCGCTACATCAGCGAGATCGGCCGGCCGCTTGAGCTCCACAATTTCGCTCTCTTTTTTCACGGGTATGACGATTTCATCCGCTATGCCGAAGAGTCGCTGGTTTTGATAAATTAGCATGAGTGCCAGGAATTTCGGCACATACTCGCCCGTCTCAGTCCGGAGAAGTCCCCGGGCGGCGAGGTCCCAGTAGCCGTTAATTCCGGTCCGGTCCATGGCGCGCCTGATATATCCGGCCCCGCCATTATAGGCGGCAAGCGCAAGGTCCCATCGGGGAAAGATTTTTTGCATTGTGCGAAGGTGGCGGAGTGCCGCTTCTGTCGATTTTATTATGCTACGCCGCTCGTCGATCCAGCGGTCGACTCTCAGGCCAAGGGGCTTTGATGTGTTTTTCATTATTTGCCACAGGCCGATGGCCCTGCTGGAAGAAACGGCATGGGGGTTGAAACAGCTTTCCAGGAGCGGAAGGAGCCATAGCTCTTCCGGGAGGTCGTCATTTTCCCTCATTATTTCGATGATCGCGTCCTCGTAGCGGTAGGACCGGCTGATGGCACGCACCGTGTATGCGCGTTTGCTGGTAAGGTAGAGATAGAGATGCTTCCTGACTTCGCTGTTTCTGAGTATGGACAGGTCGCGCGCAGTTTCGAAGATATCCCTTCCTTCCGTCATGGGCAGATAGAGTATATCTCGCTCCGGGTTGAAGACGCCCGCCGTGTCCGTTTCCCCGTCGATTGGAACCGCATCGGTGAAGATGCTGAAAAGCCCCCACGGGAAGAGCTTCGGGGCCGGCAATGCCACCATCGACACGGTCAGCGCGGCGATGATGAATAAGCGGGGAATGAACGTCTGGTTTTTCATCTGGACCATGCAATTATGGATAGATGATCGGACTGAGTACGCGATTGCAAGTACATTTTTTCCGGATTGTGGCCGTGCCCCAGGGTGCCGGTGGGTGAATAAAATTTATTTATTGAAAAAAATCGATTCAATTTCTATTCTAGTCAGCACTGTGAACGGAAAGGGATCCGGCATGGACATCGCGGTAAAACTCCATATTAAAAATCATTGTATCGAGACGGAAGCGAGGAGGGAATTTTCCCGTCTGATGGATACGTACTTCAACACCGATGATGTCGAAGGCGAGCTGGATGGAAGGATTGAATTACTCAGGGATTTCCTTGAAAATAGCGATTTCCGCGCATTGAGGTCATCGGACCAGCGTCTTTCCGGAGAGCGGGAATCCGATGTCGTCATAACGAGATGCGAAAAGGGTTCCATCAATCTTGAAGTTTTTTGATTCACCGATGCGGCAAGACAGGCGGCGGTGAACAAGAAGCTTCTGTTGAGGCAATTATATGCAAGGCTGAACAAATAATCCAAAAAAGTAGTTGTAATTTTAATTGCGGTGCAAGTATATTTCATATAAGTAAAGCGGTGGGGACATGGAAATGGAAAAAGTTACCATATGGTATCTTAAAGATAATGACACTGGATCGCGGCTCCTGACTTCCATAACTGGACTTGGTCTGACAGTCAATGTAATTGCCGGCTATTCGTTGAACCACGCAAACATCATCGAAGATGAGATTAATATTTTCATATACGACATCATCTCTGTAGAACCCGCGAAGCTGATCGAAGATATTACCGGGGATGAGCGCCTCCAGAGCTTCCTGAAATTCCTGATGGTCAAAAAGAGCCAGCTCAAGGGAATAAGCAGGCTGAATTACAATCTGATGCATCTCGAGTTCCTGAACAGGCCTATTGACAAGAGAGAATTCATGCTTCTCCTGGAAAAGTCGATTATCGTGGAGCGGTACAGGGAAATTATGAAATTCATCTCCAGGGAGGCCGAGTCCAGGATAGAGGCGTACGAGGGCCTTATGGATATAAATCGCAAGAACGTTTTTGATTCCGATAAGGAGAAAGAGGCTTTCGAAAAAATTCTCGATTTTGAGAAAAATCTGATCAAGCAGCAGTCCAATCTGAGCACGGCCATACGGGATTTCACGCTTCTCCGGCAAATGAATCTGTTCGATATGCGTGACCGCATAAAGGCGGAGGAGATGCTTGCCGAGCTTCGGCGCAAGGAATTGATGGATGCCCAGAATGTCATCAAGGCCCAGGAGTCGGTTATAGATTATTCGGCCCGGGAGCTCGACAATGCGAAGAGGATTATTGATGCACGCGAGAAGGTCGAGGAATTGTCTCGCAGCGAACTTATAGAATTACATAAAGAGATCGAGCGCCAGAAAGAGCTGAACCAGCACCTGGCGGAACAGGTCAACCGCCTTCTCTCTGATGTGAGCAAGGACAAGGGGTAGTTCGGTACGAGCTGGGTGGTGCGCGAGTTGCGCTCGAATGAGTATAAATTATTTTCCGGGGTCTTCTCTCTATGCCAATGGAATGGGAAACGATATTAGCGGATTCCGTGCAGAATGGGAAGATACGTGAATTGCACTTGAGCAAGATCCCCCTGCTCAAGACCACGACAAACTGGAAGAAGGTGGAGCTCCTGGGGTGGATTGACCATCAGCTGAAGTATACCCACTACCGCGGCGCTCTGGTCAAGCTGAACGGGAAGCTGTTTTTTGTCAAAGAAAACACCATAAAGGCGCTTCAGGAATTCCTCAACTGGAAGGCCAAGAATATAATACAGGTGATCAAGGACTAGCGTTGCAGCGGGTGCGGTTGGCGCGGCGTCAGTCTTCCTCCTCAAGTTCGTTAAACAGCGAAATGACCGCGTCTTTTTTCCTGCCGATTTTTATTATTTCATCGATATAATCCTTCCGCACCAGGGCGTGCGTTTCGCCAATACGATCGACGATCCCTTCTTTTGCGATGCCCAGCAGCAGCTCATCTATGAATTCCGGATGGCTGGTTGTAAGGAGTATTCGCTGGGAAATATTTATATTGATCGTCTGGCTCGACCACTCGCGGAGCAGGAAGTCGAGGTTTTGCGGGAGCTCGTTTTTTGAGAAGGACTCCAGGGCGTTGAGAAACTTGGTGAGCGACATGCCGCGTTTTTGCGCTCTGACTATCGCCGATTTGCTTATGACCGCGTTAATAATGACATCATGCTTCGTGATGTCGGTATGCGTCAGCAGATGATAGAGCGTTTCCGAGTCAAGCTCCTGCGCCGGGATGATGAGGGTGAAATCTGGATTGATGTAGATGTTCTTCTTCGGCACCGCGGGCTCTTCCGACGGGTATGTTTTCAGCATGTGATTTGCAAGGTCCCTGCCGATGTCTGACAGGGATATCCTGCCGCCCTCAATGTCCACGATGCCCATGACGGACAGGAAATTCATGGTCGCTCCGAAGCGTTCCATCTCGTCTTCCATGTCAATCATGGTGTCGGTAAAAGACCGCTCGTCAGATTCCGAGAGGGCCCTGGTGAGAATAATTATCTTCAGATATGTGTGCGTCACCGATTTGAGCTTGTGAAGGAGCTTGATCATGGATTTGGCGGCTTCGTACGATGGTATCTCGAACGGCGGTTTGAAATACGCATCAAAGGCATCGGACCCTCCTGCGCTTTTTAACACGTGCTTCAACAGCATGAGCGGCTGTTCGATTTCATTCCTGAGTTCAAAGAGAGATATGCCCGCGATGTCCTTGTTCAGCTTGAGACATCCCAGGCGGTTCAGTATAAACATGGAAAGCTGTGCCGATTCTTCAGGGGGAAGGTCCGCTCCATTAAGATCCTTCAGGGGGAGCATCGCTTCCGATATCCTTCTGATGTCGATTTTTCTGAAGTCCTGCTGCTTGGTCAGGAAGAGTCCGAAGGTTGATATGACGTCAAACGTGTTCAGGAGGTTCAGTATCTCGAAGTAGCGATTACGGATTCTGGGCTTTTTGTGGGTATCCTCATGCTCGGCCATCATCGCCACGGAAGGGCTGATCCTGTCCTGCAGGATGAGGTACGAGTTGAACTCAGGAAGGTAGCAGTGATATAGGTGTATCAGGTTCTGGGAAATGAGTCCGGATAGTATCTTTTCAGCGTTTTTCTGGGGAAGATGGTCCCGCGCCGCATCAAGGGTTACAATACAGCCTGATTCAGCCATGAATCGCAATAGCGCCTGTACGTCCCGGTCGCGTATCGTTTTATCAAGGTCCTTATTGAGTTTTTGCATTTCAAGGTGCAGGAAATTTTTATGCAGGCGGTCTGTCATGACCTTCGGCTCTACAACGCGTATAAGCGGCGCTATCTCGGTGATCCCGTGCGCCTTGTCCATTTTTGTGTTGAGCATCTGACGGTTTTTTATTGTGTAAACAAGGAGATTTCTGGTGAGGATATCCGCGGTTTTCTCGATTACCGGTATATCAAGCTTCAGCTCCTTCTGGATTTCAACAAAAGTCGCTCCGTCCGGCGCGCCATATACAGCCATGAGGACCCGATGGCAGTTCATGTCCAGGCTCTTGAGAAGAGCATGAAGCCCGGTTACCGTTGTGATTGCTGCCAGGAGATCCCTTTTCGCCTTTTTCTTCAAATGGAGCCGTGAGGCCAGCTCCTTGATATCATCCGGTGACAGTTTTTTAAATGCTTCAGTTATTTCTTTCATGGTATAAAAAAATTGTAGACACTTAAATAAGTCTATTTTATATAGACGGTGTAATTTTAGCAATACATTTTATGGTAAAATAGCCCGTTGGGCCAAATATCGTAAAAAAACGTTATTGCTCCGGTGCGGGCATATGCCTGTCGCTGATCCGACGTAAGCACAGACCTGGAATCGGTTGAGACGTATCAGGCCATCTGACGTCCTTTTTTTTATGGGCCGGTAATTTTAACGTGTAATACCGGGTATTCTTCTTTATTAATCCATAGTTGCACTGCAAGGAGTTTTCCAAATGATACAGTTTCTGCGTTTTGACGGCTCTTCAATTGAGGATTGTCAGTTCGATATTATCAGTGGTAAGAATCTGACGGTATTTTTTGTAAAAAATTTGATCTATCTCCTGCTATTCATATATTCAACTCTCTTTCTGGCTGCAGCGATCCCGTTTGTCAAGACGCCGTTCGTTCCAATATACTTCATCGGCGCGTTCGCAACCATGATTCTCGTTATGCGGCTTGTCAACCATGTCATTAAGTATCTCAAGTACGGAAATGGCTCCATTTCAGTGACCCGGGATGGATTCGTGCTGACGGAAAAGGAGGCGAAGATTAAAATACCCGGATCCGACATCACCTATCTTGAACGGAATTTCCTGGGCAACCTTATCATTCGGCAGAAATATGAGCTTTTCTCTTTTCCGGTGATGCTGTTGTCCTCTGATGACCGTGAGAAGCTCATATCCCAGTTTCAGGACATGGCGCCGCGGCGCACCGTTATATTCAGGAAGATATGGGACTTCGTTGATGCGATCGCGGTTGCCCTGGTCCTCGCGGTCCATATCATCCAGTATATCGTCCAGGCATATTATATTCCCACCGGCTCAATGGAAGACACGCTGAAGGTGGGCGATCATCTCTTCGTTGAAAAGATCACTTACGGACCGGTGATCCCCCGTATGCTCTGCATGAACAAACCGGTCCATCTCTCCATGCTCGGCCTGCGGGATATCCGAAGGGGCGATATCGTCATATTCAGGCCTCCCCATGACGAGGACAAGGACTATATAAAGCGCTGTATCGCGGTTCCGGGTGACCGGTTTGAGATGAAAAACGGCGCGGTCTACATAAACGAGAAGCCGGTCGAGGAGCCCTATGTCAAGGGTGTTACCAGGCCGTTCAATTTCGGTCCCGCGCGTCAGAATGAAATAGAGGGCGTCGTTCCCCCGGGCAAAGTCGTGGTGCTCGGGGACAATCGCGAGAATTCGCAGGACAGCCGTTTCTTCGGCTATCTCGACATAGAGCGGATCAAAGGAAAGGCCTTTATTCTCTACTGGAATACCACACAGGTTTTCAAGCTTGACTTTTCGAGGTTCGGCCTGATACGGTGAGGAGGGGGCTGCACAGCCTCTTCGCCGGGAAAGGACCGGCCGATGCCCGCCTCGCGGCGCAGATGGCCCGGACGCCCCGCATAATTATATTCCGGGTTGCCTATGAACCAGAAGGTGTTTAAGCGGCGGGTCTATATCGCCGGTCTGCTCTTTGTCGCGCTCTCCCTGGTTTTCATCGCGCGGCTGGTTCACCTCCATTTTTCCGACAGAATCACGGTATCGGACGGCGACGAGAGATCGGGCCGCCGCGGATGTATCCGGGACCGCAACGGATATATCCTGGCGCTTTCTCTCGAGAAAAATTCACTCTTCGCCAACCCGCAGGAAATCAGAGATCCTGAAGAGACCGCGCGGCTACTCTCACCCCTTCTGCAGCTCTCACCAGACACGATTCTGAAAAAAATAAAAAGAGACCGGCGTTTTATATGGATACAGCGCAAGCTGGACGATGCGATCGCGGAAAAGATCAAGAAAATGGGAATGCCGGGCGTCTATTTCAAGAAGGAGTACCAGCGGGTGTATCCCCACGAGGGCCTGGCGGCGAACATCATTGGCTTTACCGGGATCGATAACAACGGACTGGCAGGCATAGAGTATGGATTCGATACGCTCCTGTCATCACGGCCTGAAAAGGACGGGACGATGGCGGGTTCAGGGAGCTTCGGCGGCACGGTCACTCTCACCATCGACCGGTTCATACAGCACGAGGCTGAAGAGGAGATAGGAAGGGCGGTTTCGTTTTACCGGGCCAAGCAGGGAGCCGTGTTGATAATGGAGGTGAAAACCGGCAGGATACTCGCTCTTGCGAAGGCGCCGGGATTTAACCCCAATCGCTACTACGAATATTCCCAGTTCGATCGCAGGAATTTTTCGTTCATAGATTCGTTCGAGCCGGGCTCAACGATGAAGATTCTCTCGCTTGCTTCAATGCTCGAACACAACCCGTCGGTAACCGATCGACGTTACAATTGCAGCGGCTCGATCGATATCGCCGATGTGCGCATCAACTGCACCGGGGTTCACGGCTCCGTGTCAATGAAGGATATCATCCGCCATTCCTGTAATGTCGGTGTCATCGAGGCGGTAAAGGGAATAAAGAAGAAGGAGCTCTACGAGACGCTTGCGCGGTTCAGATTCGGCCGGAAGACCGGCCTCGAACTGCCGGGCGAGTCCGAGGGAATCTTCAGGCATTGGAGCAGGTGGTCCGGCCTCTCAAAGTATTCGATCTCCATCGGCCATGAGGTGTCCGTCACCTCGGTCCAGCTCGGTGCGGCCTTCTGCGCCGTTGCCAACGGCGGGGTGTATATCTCGCCTTCGATCATCGAGTCGGTCGAGGATCATAACGGAGCGGTTATAAAAAGCTTCAGCCCCGCTGCAAGGGGGCGGGTGATCAGCAGGGAGATATCAGGGAAGCTGATGGGCATGATGCGTGCCGTGGTTACGGGAGGGACCGGGCAGCGGGCCGGGTCCGCCTACTACTGTGTTGTGGGGAAGACCGGCACGTCGCAGAAATTCGTGCGGGCGCGGGGATATTCCGATCGTGTGCTTGCCTCATTCATCGGGGTCGCGCCCTGCGAGGACCCGGAGGTCTGCATGCTCGTTATAATTGACGATCCGGCCGACAAGCTTTCAGGCGGGCAGATCGCGACCCCGGTATTTGCCAGCCTGATTGACAGGGTCCTGGTGCGGCAGGGAGTGGTGAAGAATCGTATGCGGGCGGTTGAACCGCTCCGCAAGACCGGTCCAAAGGTCGGATTCGACGGCGTCTTCATGCCGGATTTCCGGGGCCGGACCATTGCGGAATCACTGTCGGCCCTGATGGAGATGAAGAAGAGCATGGAGATTGCCTATTCATTGCAGGGATCGGGCAGGGTGTACGCGCAGAAGCCGGCCCCCGGTGCAAGGCTGGAAAAGGGAAGTGAGATTACGCTGTTGCTGAAACAATGAGGATGTATCTGCTGGTTGGATTGCGTATCACCACGCCGGGATGTTTCATCTGCCGCTCTGGCCGGGAGAACTGCATCTTGAAGAATTAATCAATTGACTGGGAATGAAACCTTCCGTTACCATTACCATGTCTTCTTGAAAACTTCAGGTCAGGGAAATGCATGAGTCACAGGAACTTCATTCTGATCGGTATCGTGATCGCCATCGCAGCCGGGTTTCTTTTCGGGGGGGTCCTTCCGGACTATGCGGTACGGGTCTCGCTTCTAGGAGACATTCTGCTGAATCTTCTCATGATGGTCGTTGTTCCCCTGATAATCTTTTCGATTATCCATGGCATAACCAGCCTGGGGACACTAAGATCGCTGGGGAGTATAGGAAGACGAACGATCGCATATTATATCGCCACAACCGCCCTTGCCGTTTCTATCGGTCTGATCCTCGTCAATATAATCAGTCCCGGTGTTGGGGTCTCGACAGGCGAGACTCACCCTGAGTTTGCCTACAGGATCGACCCCACGGCACCTCGTACCGTGCGCCTGACGTCGGCCCGCCTTGACAGGGATCGCTACGGCTCTAAATACAATCTCCAGCTTTTAGATCAGAACCTCCAGGGACGCATCCTGTCGTCGGCATGCGACCGGATAACCGTGGAGCGCTGGCTGGAAACGGACAGGGAGAAGCGCGCGTACCTCGATCGCCCGGACAGGACCAGGGTGTCGGTGTCGATCATCGACGCCTCCATCACGCTTACTGAAAGCAGGCTGAAGCCATCGGGCAGGGGCATCAAGATCGCTCTGCCGGAAACGGAGGGCATCATGAACGGGGGAAAGGATATCGGGGGCATACTCGGGGAAGTCCTCATCGGCAACAGGCAAACAGGCAAGGAAGGCCTGATCCCCAGGAACATCTTCAACGCCATGGTGCAGATGGATTTTCTGGCGCTCATTGTATTTTCCATCATTTTCGGCATCGCTCTGTCATCTCTGGGCGAAAAGGGGGCGAGGGCCTCTGAAATAATCGCGGCCATCAATGACGCGATCCATACAATCGTCGAATGGGTGATGCACTTTATTCCCATAGGGATATTCGGGATAATATCGGCGCGAATCGGCGCTGCCGGCGGGTTTTCAGGGTTTCTGCCGGAGCTCATGGCGTTGGGAAAGTACTTCGCGACCGTGGTGATTGGCCTGACATTGCACGCGTTTCTGGTGCTGCCCCTGATCTTCATCCTTTTTGTGAGAAAGAGCCCGTTCCGCTTCATGGCGGGCGTGGCGCCGGCGCTCTTGAACGCCTTCTCCACGGCATCGAGCTCGGCCACGCTACCGCTCACCATGGAGGGCGTGGAGCAGGAAAACGGCGTGTCCCGCAGGGTTTCCAGCTTCGTGCTGCCGATAGGTGCGACCATCAACATGGACGGCACCGCCCTCTATGAGGCGGTTGCGGCCATGTTTATCGCGCAGGTCTACGGGGTCGAGCTTGGCGGCGCTGCGCAGGTCATCATATTTTTCACGGCCACTCTCGCGGCTATCGGCGCGGCCGGCATCCCCGAGGCGGGCCTCGTGACCATGGTGATCGTCCTCAAT